>CAKVKI010000019.1 GCA_934754975.1 uncultured Alistipes sp.
GCGCCGAGGCGCGGATGCGCGTCGAGCGGGGCACGGCTTCGGAGCGGAGCGCGCCGCGCAGGATTTCGACCGTCTCGTCGTTGGGGTAGGCGTCGGTCGTGCGGACGTCGGCCACAAAGCGGCACGAGTCGGGCACGACGTTGTGCTGGGTGCCGGCCGCGATCTGCGTGACGGCGATGCCGATCGGTCCCAGCAGTTCGGATACGCGGTCGAAGCGGAAGCCGCGGAGCCGCGCGATGTCGTCGAGTGCTATGTAGAGCGCGTTTATGCCCTCGTTGCGCGCCGCATGGCCGCTTTTGCCGCGGGCTTCGCAGTCGAGGACCACCAGTCCCCGTTCGCCGACGGCGGCCTGCATGCCCGTCGGTTCGCCGACGAGCGCCATGTCGATCGTTCCCAGCTGCGGCAGCAGGGCGCGCATGCCGTGTTCGCCCATGCACTCCTCCTCGGCCGAAAGGGCCAGCAGGAGGTTGAACGGCAGGGGCTGCTGGCGGAAGGTCAGGAACGTCTGGGCGAGCGAAACGACCGAAGCTCCCGCGTCGTTGCTGCCCAGACCGTACAGGCGGTCGCCTTCGGCGGTCGGCGTGAACGGGTCGCGCGTGTAGGAGGCCGCCGGGCGCACCGTGTCGTGGTGCGAGTTCAGCAGGAGGGTGGGGCGCGCCGGGTCGAAGCCCGCGGAGCGGGCGAAGACGTTGTTGTGCAGCCGTTCGGGCGCCGCGCCGCGCTCCTCAAGAAAGGCGAACAGCAGGTCGGCCGTGCGGCTTTCGTCGCGCGAAGTCGAAGGCGTTGCGATGAGCCTCCTGAGCAGTTCGACCGCTTCCGTCGTTTTTGCATCCATACTCTTCCGGTTTTTCGGCTCCGGCGGTCCGGTGCGGACTGCCGTGGCCCGGGTTATTTAATGACTGTTCCCGTATCGTTCGACAGGTTGTCGGAATGTTTGATCGTGACGCTGCGCACGCCGTTGGCGACGGCCTTGAGGGCGTTTTCGATCTTGGGGATCATGCCTTTGCTGACGATGCCTTCGGCTTTGAGCGCGGCGTACGATTCGGCCGTGATCTCGCGGATCAGGGTCGTCTCGTCGTCGGGGTCGCGCAGCACGCCGCTCTTCTCGAAACAGAAGACCAGCTCCGCGGGGGCTGCCTGCGCTGCGCCGAGGGCTATGGCCGAAGCTACGCTGTCGGCGTTGCAGTTGAGCAGCGTGCCCTGTCCGTCGTGCATGATGGCGCAGAAGACCGGGGTGACGCCCGCTTCGAGCAGGCGTCCGAGCAGTCGGGAATCGACCTTCTCGATGTCGCCCACGAAGCCGTAGTCGATCGGCTGGGGTGCGCGGCGGCGGGCCGTGACGGCGTTGCCGTCGGCGCCCGACATGCCGAGCGCGTTGCACCCTTCGGCCTGCAGTGAGGCCACGAGCTGTTTATTGACCAGACCCGCGTAGACCATCGTCACCACGTCCAAGGTGCCCTTGTCGGTGATGCGGCGGCCGTCGACCATCTGCACTTTCAGTTCGAGCCGCTCGGCGAGCCGCGTGGCGACCTTGCCGCCGCCGTGGACCAGTATTTTCGGGCCGGGCATCGCGGCGAAGTCCGCGATGAAGCGTTTCAGGACGGCGGGGTCGTCGATGACGTTGCCGCCGATTTTAACTACCGTGATTTTCTCCATTATCCGAGTCCCTCCAGCAATCTTTTGAGTACGACCTGCGCCGATATTTCGCGGTTGGCGGCTTCGGGGATCACCAGACTGCGCGGCGACTCGATCACCTCGTCGGTGACGATCATGTTGCGGCGCACGGGCAGGCAGTGCATGAAGAACGCGTTGTCGGTGAGCGCCATCTTTTCGGCGTCGACGGTCCATGCACGGTCGCGGCTCAGCACCTTGCCGTAATTGGGATCGGCGTAGGCCGCCCAGTTTTTGGCATAGACGAAATCGGCTCCTTCGAGCGCCTTGCGCTGGTCGTATTCGACGCGTGCGCGGCCGACGAACTGCGGAGCGAGTTCATATCCTTCGGGGTGGGTGATGACGAAGTCGTAATCCGCGGCGTTCATCCACTCGGCGAACGAGTTGGGCACGGCCTGCGGCAGTGCGTTGGGATGCGGGGCCCACGTCATGACCACCTTGGGACGCTCCTTGGTCTTGTACTCTTCGATCGTGATCAGGTCGGCGAAGCTTTGCAGCGGGTGGCGCGTGGCGGCCTCCATCGAGAAGACGGGGCGGCCCGAGTAGCGGATGAACTGCTCCAGCACGCGCTCCTCGTAGTCTTCGGCCTTGTCGTTGAACTTGGCGAACGACCGCACGCCGATCACGTCGCAGTAGGACCCCATGACGGGAATGGCTTCGAGCAGGTGTTCGGCCTTGTCGCCGTCCATCACCACGCCGCGTTCGGTTTCGAGTTTCCAGGCGCCCTGATTGACGTCCAGTACCATGACGTTCATGCCGAGGTTCATGGCCGCCTTCTGCGTCGAAAGGCGCGTGCGGAGGCTCGAATTGAAGAAGAGCATCAGCAGGGTCCTGTTGCGTCCCAGTCCGGTGAACTGGAAACGGTCGCGCTTGATTTCGAGCGCTTCGGCGACGGCGGTGCGCAGGTCGCCGATATCTGCCGCGCAGGTGAATTTATGCATATCGTTTTTGTTTTATCTTGTTTTATCTCTTGCTTCCGGAGGGCTTTTGTCCGCGGCGTCGCCGCGTTTCTGAGTCTGCCCTCCTCTAAATCCTCTCTGCGGAGGCGACTTGCCGCATCGCGTCCGGGATTTTTTTTCGGGAATTATTTATTTCCCGCGGAGCATTGCATCGAAGGCGTCGAGGAAGCGGTCGGCCAGTTCACGCGTCAGGCAGAGCGCGGGTAGCAGCCGCACGGTCGAAGCGCCTGCGCCGCCCGTGAAGATCTGTTTGCCGAAGAGGAGTTTTTTGCGGAATTCCGCGCCCGAGCCGTCGATTTCGATGCCGATCATCAGGCCGCGGCCGCGAACCTCTTTCGGCCCGTCGGCCTTATGCAGTTCGCCGAGCAGGTATTCGCCCACGGCGGCGGCGTTTTCGACCAGCTTTTCGCGCTCCATGACCTCCAGCACGGCGATGGCCGCCGCGCAGGCGAGGTGGCTGCCGCCGAAGGTGGTGCCCAGCAGTCCGGGGCGCGCCTCGAAGTGGGGCGCGATCAGCACGCCGCCGATGGGGAACCCGTTGCCCATGCCCTTGGCCACGGTAATCAGGTCGGGGCGGATGCCGGCCCACTGGTGGGCGAAGAAGCGTCCTGTGCGGCCGTAGCCCGACTGGATTTCGTCCAGCACGAGCTGGGTGCCCGTTTCGGTCGCGGCTGCGCGCAGGCCGCGCAGGAATTCGTCCGTGGGGCAGTGGATGCCCGAAACGCCCTGAATGCCCTCGATGATGACGGCGGCGAATTCGCGCGTGGCGAGTTTGGCACGGGCCGCTTCGAGGTCGTTCAGCGGGGCGAATTCCACGTTGGGCGTCCGGTTGAACGGCGCGCAGATGGAGGGATTGTCCGTCGCGGCGACGGCGCCCGACGTACGGCCGTGGAAGGCTTTGGAGAAGGCCAGCACTTTGGCGCGGCCCGTCTGGAACGACGCCAGCTTAAGCGCGTTTTCGTTGGCCTCGGCGCCCGAATTGCAGAGGAAAAGGCTGTAATCGCCGTAACCCGATGCGCGGCCCAGTTTTTCGGCCAGCGCGGTCTGGAGCGAATTTTCGACCGAATTGGAGTAGAATCCCAGCCGGGCGGCCTGCTCCGAGATCGCCTTCACGTAATCGGGCTGGGCGTGGCCGATCGAAATGACGGCGTGCCCGCCGTAAAGGTCGAGGTATTCGGTGCCTGCGGCGTCATAGACAAAGCAGCCTTTGCCGCGCACCGGCTCGACGGGGTAGAGGGAATATACGTTGAATAGTGTCATAACGGAATCTTTTTAGTTGCCGCCTGCCTGCTTGGGCCTGCCTGACCCACGGCCCCGGGCCGTGTTTACAAGTCTGACCCCACCCCAAACCCCTCCCTCGGGAGGGGCTTGTCGCGGCGCGTCCGGGATTTCGCCCGGATTGCAGACAAGCGTGGTTATATTAAAAAGCGGAGGCTTTGAGCCGAAGCCCTTCGCCCTCGTCCAGTCCGAATAGAAGGTTCATGTTCTGCACGGCCTGTCCCGACGCGCCTTTCAGCAGGTTGTCGATGACCGACACGACGTGCAGTTTGCCGTCGTATTTGGCTACGCTCAGCAGGCCCTTGTTGGTGTTGACGACCTGTTTGAGATCGACGCTGCCGGCGGCGACGTGCGTGAAGAGGGCCGGGCCGTAGAAATCCTCGTACAGCCTGCGGGCCGCCGCGTCGTCGAGCGGGCAGTCGGTGTAGACGCTGGCGAGGATGCCGCGGGCGAAATCGCCGCGCATCGGCACGAAGTTGACGGCCTTGCCGAAGCCGGGCTGCAGGCGGTGCAGGTTGCGCCCGATTTCGATCAGGTGCTGGTGCGTGAACGCTTTATAGACCGAAATGTTGTCCGTCCGCCAGCTGAAATGGGTCGTGGCCGAGGGCTTTACGCCCGCGCCCGTCGAACCCGTGACGGCCGTCACATGCACCTCGCCGGTCAGCAGGCCCGCCGCCGCGAGAGGCAGCAGCGCCAGTTGGATCGCCGTGGCGAAACAGCCCGGATTGGCGACGCGCTCCGCCGTGCGGATGCGGTCGCGGTTCAACTCCGGAAGTCCGTAGACGAAGCCGTCGCTCTCGTCGCGGAAGTCCTGCGCGAGGTCGATGATCTTCACGCCCCGGGGAACGGCGTTCGCTTCGAGCCATTTGCGGCTCTCGCCGTGCGCCGAGCAGAGGAACAGCACGTCGATCGACGCGAGGTCGCAGGTATCGGCGAAGCGCAGTCCGGTGTCGCCCTCCAGTCCGCCGTGTACGTCGGCGATGCGGTTGCCCGCATTGCTGGTGCTGTGGACGAAGGCGAGCCGGACCTGCGGATGGTTTACCAAGAGGCGGATCAGTTCGCCGGCGGTGTATCCGGCGCCTCCGATGATGCCTGCGCGTATCATTTCTTGTTGCGTTTCTGGACGTTGTGGTAGATTTTGATCTGGTTGCCGAGGATCTTCGTGAAGCCCTTCACGTCGTCGGCCGTCCAGGCCTTGTTCACTTCGCCGTATTCGCCGAAGTCGGTCTTCATCAGGTCGAAGGTCGAATCGACGCCCACGAGCGTGTAGCTGTACGGGCGCAGGATCAGTTCGACAGTGCCCGTGACGTTGCGCTGCGACGAGACGAGCATGGCTTCGATGTCGCGCATCACCGGTTCGAGGTACTGCGCTTCGTGGAGGAACATGCCGTACCAGTTGGCGACCTGTTCCTTCCAGTAGATCTGCCATTTGGTCTGGGTGTGCTTTTCGAGCATCCTGTGCGCGGCGATGATGAGGATCGGGGCGGCGGCTTCGAAGCCTACGCGGCCCTTGATGCCGATGATCGTGTCGCCGATGTGCATGTCGCGGCCGATGCCGAACTTCGAGCCGACGGCCTCCACGGCGCGGATGGCTTCGACCTTGTCGGCGTAGGGCTTGCCGTTCACGGCGGCGATTTCACCCTGCTCGAAGCTGATTTTCAGCCGCTCCTCGCCCGATGCGGTGACCTGGCTCGGGTAGGCCTCTTCGGGCAGCGTCTGCTCGGAGCGGAGCGTCTCCTTGCCGCCGATCGACGTGCCCCAGAGTCCCTTGTTGATCGAGTACTCCATCTTCGTGAAGTCGGCTTCGAAACCGTGCTTCTTGAGGTAGTCGATCTCGTATTCGCGGGTCAGGGTCATGTCGCGCGTCGGGGTGATGATCTCGATTTCGGGGGCCAGCACCTGGAACGTCAGGTCGAAGCGCACCTGATCGTTGCCGGCTCCGGTCGAGCCGTGGGCCACGCAGTCGGCGCCGACGCTCTTGGCGTATTCGATGATGGCGATAGCCTGGAAAATGCGCTCCGAGCTGACCGAAATGGGATAGGTGCCGTTGCGCAGGATATTGCCGAAGACCATGTATTTGATGCTCTTTTCGTAGTACTCCTGCTCGATGTCGAGCGTGGCGTGCTGCACGGCGCCCAGCGCGACGGCGCGTTTCTCGATGTTCGCAAGTTCCTCTTTCGAGAAGCCGCCCGTGTTGGCGATGGCCGTGTAAACGTCGTAACCTTTCTCCTCCGAAAGGTATTTTACGCAAAACGAGGTGTCCAGACCGCCGCTGAACGCCAGAACTACTTTCTTCTTTTCCATTTTATATCGGTTTTATTTACTTCAGGTGAAACAGTTTTTTGAATTTGTTCTTGAAGAACATGACGTAGGGCGCCCAGCGCGACTGCGACTGCGGAGGCTCCTTGGCCGGGTCGTACAGCATGCCCGTACAGAGACACATATGCCGGTTGTTGCGCTGCAGGATGTCGTAGTTGCAGCACCCCTGGCAGCCCCGCCAGAACTCTTCGTCCTCGGTAAGCTCCGAGAAGGTCACCGGCACGTAGCCCATGCGCGAATTGAGTTTCATCACGGGCAGCGACGTAGTAATACTGAATAACTTGGCGTACGGGAATCGTCGTCGGGCCAGCTCGAACGTTCGTCGTTTGATACGTTCCGCGAGTCCCATATGGCGGTACTCCGGATCGACGATAAGCCCCGAGGTGGCGACGAAATCGCCGTGACCCCAGCACTCGATGTAGCTGAAACCGATTAGTTTCTCACCGTCCAGCGCCACGACGGCCTTGCCACCGGTCATTTTTGCGGCGATGTACTCGGGCGAACGCTTGGCGATGCCGGTGCCACGCTGCAATGCCGACTCGTAGATCAGGTCGCAGATACGCTGGGCGTAGTGGGCGTGCGACGAGTCGGCAAATAAGACGCTGATAGAGTTGTTATCCATTTACTTATTATGTGGGTAAAATTGTGTGTGAATCAGTTGTTGATGCGGAAGGCGCGCTGAACGCCCTTGATGCGCATGATCGAATGGATGAGCGTATCGACCACGCCCGCGCCGGGCACCTCGACGCTCACCGTGCCCGCGATGCAGCCGTTGGCCAGCGAGGCGAAGTTGATCGAGCGGATGTTGAGTTTCAGGTCGCGGCTGATGACTTCGGTGATGTGGTTGGCCATGCCGGTCGTGTCGGCGGCGACGATGCGCAGCGAGACGCGGAACGCGCCTTCGGCCGTCGAACGCCAGCGGGCGTCGATCACGCGGTAGGGGTAGTTCTCGCGCATGCGCTTGGCGTTGGGGCAGTCGCAGCGGTGGATCGTGATGCCCGAATTGATCGTCACGAAGCCGAACACGTCGTCGCCCTTGATCGGGTTGCAGCATTTGGCCAGCTTGTACTGGATCTTCGAGATGTCGTCGTCGATGACCAGCGCGTCCTGCGCCGCGGGACTCTCCTTGGCGTTGTGGACCTTGTTGCGTTCGGCTTCGGCCGCCGCGGCGCGGCGCTGCTCGTCGGCTTCGCCCGAAATATGGCGCGTGAGGATCTCTTTGATCGTACCCAGATCGACCTTTTGCGTGGCGATCAGGGCGTAGATTTCGGTGCCCGTGCGGACTTTGAAGTATTTGACCAAGTAGGCCACAGCCTCGTCGATCGTCAGCGGGAATTTCCAGTTCTTGAGCTTGCGTTCCAGCTCCTCGCGCCCCATGCGGGTATGCTTGGCCTGCTCTTCGCGCAGGAACGATTTGATCTTGTTGCGGGCTTTCGACGTGACCACGAAGTTGAGCCAGTCGGATTTGGGCGTCTGGTTCTTCTGGGTGAGGATCTCGACGATGTCGCCGTTGCGGAGCTGTTCGCGGATCGAAACGGCCCGGTTGTTGACCTTGCCGCCCACGCAGGTCGAACCCAGATTGGTGTGGATGTCGAATGCGAAGTCCAGGAGCGAAGCTCCTTCGGGCAGTTTGCGCAGGTCGCCGTTGGGCGTGAAGACGAAGATCTCGCCCGAGGCGGGTTTGGCGTCGAAACGCTGCGCCAGCGAGTGGGTGGTGTCTTCGAGCAGTTCGCGCAGGCGTCCAAGCCAGACTTCGCTGGTCTGCGCGCCCTGGTTCACCCCTTTGTAACGCCAGTGCGCCGCGATACCGCGCTCGGCCACGGCGTCCATGCGTTCGGTGCGGATCTGCACCTCGACCCAGCGGCCCTCGGCCGATACGGTGGTGTGCAGCGATTCGTAGCCGTTGGACTTCGGGATCGAAATCCAGTCGCGCATGCGGTTGGGGTTGGGCGTGTAGAAGTCTGACACCACCGAGTAGGCCGTCCAGCACTGCTGTTTCTCCTGCTCGGCAGGGCAGTCGATGATGATGCGGATGGCGAAGATGTCGTACACGCCCTCGAACGGCACGTGCTGTTTGTGCATCTTGGTCCAGATCGAGAAGATCGACTTCGTGCGGCTCTTGATATGGTATTTGATTCCGAGTTTGCTCAGCCGCTCCTCGATGGGGACCAGGAACCGGGCGATGAAGGCTCTGCGTTCCTCGGCGCTCTCTTCGAGCTTGGTGACGATGTGTTCGTAATCCTTCGGTTCGAGGTATTTCAGCGCGATGTCCTCCAGTTCGCTTTTGAGACTGTAGAGACCCAGCTTGTGGGCGATCTGGGCGTAGAGGTTCATGCTCTCCCAGCTCTTCTTGCGCCACTTCTCGCGCGGGAACATCTCCAGCGAACGCATCACTTCGAGCCGGTCGGCCAGTTTGATGAGGATGACGCGCGGGTCTTCGGAGTAGGAGACGATCAGGTCGCGGAAATTCTCGGCCTGCTCCTTGGCTACTTTCAGCTTCAGCTCCGAGATGTTGCACATTCCGATGGTGATGCCGACGACCTGTTCGCCGAAGCGGCTGCGGATGTCGGCAGTCAGGGCGAGGAACTCTTCGGCGGGGAGTTGTTTGTGGGAGAGACGGACCACGTCGTGCAGGATGGCCGAGATGGTGGAGTTGCGTCCGAGTCCCACCTCCGAGATCACGATTCCGGCGACAGCCGCGGCATGCGCCAGCAGAGGGCTGCCGTCATAGCGCGTAAGGCCCGCAAGCTTCCCGTCGGCGTAGACCAGCGCCTCGTCCACGAGTGCCTGAGTCTGCTCCGAGAAGTTCGCGCGAACGAGCGTGCGGAGTTTTTCGTAACGAGAAAAGTCCATTTTTACCTAACCGCATAACCTTGACGGCAAAGATATGAAAAAATTTCATAAATTTGGCACGTCGGACCAATACACACGATTATGACGAAGAAAAAGGATATTTACAGCCCGACCGTAGGGGAGGAGGTCGCCAATACGGTCACGCACGGCGTGATGTCGCTGCTGTCGCTGCTGTCGCTTCCTTTTGCGGCCGTATGGGCTTACGCGCATGACGCCGACCGTATTCTGGCGTCGGTGTCGGTGAGCATTTTCGTGATCTCGATTTTCCTGATGTTCCTCGCTTCGACACTCTATCATTCGATGAATCCGGCTTCGAAACACAAGGCCGTGTTCCATATCCTCGACCATATTTTCATCTACGTCGCCATCGCCGGAAGCTACACGCCCATCGCGTTGTCGGTGATCGGAGGCTGGCAGGGCGTTTTCATCACGATCCTGCAGTGGGCGATGGTGCTGTTCGGCATCTTCTACAAGTCGCTTTCGCGCAAGACGATTCCCGCCGTGAGCCTGACGATCTATCTGGTCATGGGGTGGACGATCGTCTTCTTTCTGCCGCTTTTCATCCGGCAGGCGTCGACGCCGCTGCTGATGCTGATCGCCGCCGGAGGCGTACTCTATACGCTCGGAGCGTGGTTCTACGCCCGCCAGGGATTCCGCTACCACCATATGGTCTGGCACCTGCTGATAAACCTGGCCGTTGCGGCCCATTTTACGGGCATCGTGTTCTTCCTGTACTGAGTGCGGGTTTTTACGATAAACGCTCCGATTCGCTGGAATCGGAGCGTTTTTTTGTGCCGGCCCGGAGGAGCCGTTGTGCCGGGGCGCAGGCCGGTTCGCGTTAATGCTTGTAGACGACGTAAATATGGTCTTCCGGCAGGGCGTAAAGCCGGCGGTCGGCGTCGGAGAAGGTCGCGGCGTAGTCGATGTCCGCGGCCTCGAAGCCCGCTTCGCGCAGCCGGTCGGCGTAATCTGCGCCGTAAATGCGGCGGTGGTCGTACTGTCCGAAGATGCGCGTCCGCTCTTCGGGGTCGGTGATCGAGTCGTCCTCGTAGGTCTGTTCGTAGTCCGGTTCCACGGGCGAGAGCAGGATGCCCCAGCCGCCCGGTTTGAGGATGCGGTAGAGTTCGCGCAGCGCCCTGCGGTCGTCGGCGACGTGTTCGAGCAGGTGGTTGCAGAGGATCACGTCGACCGAATCGTCGGCCAGCGGAATCTGCTGCACGTCGAAATGCAGGTCGGCCAGCGGGCTTTCGAGGTCGGCGGTGACGTACTGTCCCGGATGCCCTTTGAAATGGGGTTTCAGGTGGCGCATGATGCAGACTTCGGGCGCGATGTGGAGCGTACGGGGAAAGCTCGTCAGCAGGTCGGTCTCACGCGTGAGGTAGAGCCACAGCAGGCGGTGGCGTTCCAGCGACAGGCATTTGGGACACAGGGCGTTAGCCCGCGACTGCACATAGCCGTAAGGCATGAATCTGCGGTATCGGGAGCCGCAGACCGGACATTCGACGCCCCGGCCTTTGTAGAACAGGCCCGCGGCCGGGACGGCCCAGCCGGCGACGCGCTGAAGGAGCGGCCGCGGCACATGGTTGAGCATCCATTTGATAAGTTTTTTCATCGCAGGCGACGTTTTTATTCCCGCCAGTGTTCGGGCCGGTCGAGGGCGTCGGCGCATACGACCCGGCCTTTGGGACCTGAAAACCCCTCGTCCGTCAAGGCCTGCGCCATCCAGTAATCCGCATGTTTTTCCAGGATCGGATAAGGTGCCGGGAATCCCAGTTTTTCCGCTCCGGGGATAAATCCGTGGCGCGGGTAGTACTCCTTGTGTCCGAGTACGAAGACCAGTTTCGCGCCCCGCTCCCGCAGCCGCCGCAGCCCCTCGGCGATCAGCAGTCCGCCGACGCCCTGCTTCTGGCAGGAGGGAACGACGGCGAGCGGGGCGAGGATATAGAACAGCGGCCGCTGCACTTCTGCTCCGGCGATGCGGCATCGGGTGAACAGGATATGGCCGACGGCCTCCCCGCCGCGCAGCGCGAGCAGCGAGACGACCGGCTCCGCGGTCGGATCGGACAGCAGGTCGGCGGTCAGTTCGGCCTCCTTGTCGTAGCCGAAGCCCCTTTTATGAACTTCGACGATCGCGGCGAGGTCGGCGGGAACGGTTTCCCGGATGACGATATCCCCGGGCATCATGATTCCAGTATTTTGGAAACCTCCTCCTCGGCTTTGCGCAGCCGCGATTTGCAGCCGGCGATCAGCTCCGTGGCGCGTTTGACCTCGGCGGCGAGGCTGTCCACGTCCATCTCTTCGTTGCGGAAGCGGGCGAGGATCTTCTCGATCTGGGCCATCGCTTCGGCGTATGTCATCTCTTTTTTTGCCATATCTGTTTTTTGTCGTTGCGTGTTTACTGCCGCCGTTCCGGGAGTTGGGGCCGGTTTGGGTTTGGATCGGGGGAACGTTCCCTGCGGCGGTGTTATTTCGGCTCGGTGCGTTGCACGGCGCCGTGGATCGTACCGTCGGCGACTTCGATTTCGAGGGCGTCGCCTTTGCGGACGCCGCGGGCCGACACGACGGCTTTGCCGCCCGTGCGGACGACGGCGAAGCCCAGCCGGAGGATGCGCTCCGGGGAGCGTCCGGCGATCAGTTCCGCGGCGTTGTCGAGCCGTGTGGCCTGCCGTGCGAGGAAATTGCGGACCGCTTCCGGAAGCAGGGCCGAAAGGTGTTCCGCGCGCAGAAGCTGCCGTGTGAGCAGGTCGCCGCTCAGCTGGCGCAGGTCACCCGTAAGCCGTTCCAGCCGGACTTCGGACGCGTGCATGGCGGCTTTCGTGGCGTCGTGCAGCTGCAGGGCCGCGTAGTCGAGCCACCCCTCGGCCTGCGTCATCCGTTCGACGAGCCATCCGGCCACGGCCGTCGGGGTTTTGAGAGCGGTATGGGCCACCATGTCGGCGACGCTGGTGTCCTTGTCGTGGCCGATGCCGGTCAGGACCGGCAGCGGGAACTGAGCCACATGGGCGCAGAGCCGGTAGGCGTTGAAACAGTTGAGGTCGCTGGCCGAACCTCCGCCGCGGATGAGGACTACGGCGTCGAATTCGTCCATGCGCTCCGCGACGGCGCACAACGCCGTGACGATCGACTCTTCGGCCGCTGCGCCCTGCATGAAGGCGTCGAAGAGCGTCACCTCGAAACGATAGGGGCTTTTGGCCAATTCTTTGCGGAAGTCCTGATAACCTGCGGCGTTGGCGCTCGAAACGACCGCCACGCGCTGTACCACGACGGCCATCGGCGCTTCGCGGTTCATGTCCCAGACGCCCTCTTGCTGAAGCTGGGCGATGGTCATCTGCCGCTGCCGTTCCATGTCGCCCAGCGTGTAGGTGGGGTCGATGTCGGTGATCTGGAGCGAAAATCCGTAGAGTTCGTGGTAATTGACGGCGACCTTGGCCAGAATCTTGATTCCGGCGGCGAGCCGCTGTCCGGTTTCGGCTTCGAAGTATCCCGCGATGCGGGGGTAAGCCGTGCGCCAGATTACGGCGCGCGACTGGGCCAGCGGAACGCCGTTGTCGCCCCCTTTTTCGACCAGTTCGAGGTAGCAGTGGCCCGAGTAGTTGACCTTTATTTCGGAGATTTCGGCGCTGACCCATACGGGCAGGGCGAAACGCTCGTGGAGGGTCTCCTTCACGAGTCGCTGCAGCTGGGAAAGGGTGATATGGGAGTGCGTCTGCATGGGTTACCGCCAGACCAGTTCTACCTGCCGGGGCATCAGCTTGCCTTCGGGAAGCTGGATGTGCAGGATGCCTTCGCTCTCGACGGGCGTGCCGTTTTTGTGGGCCGGCGTCCAGCGCGGAGCTTCGGCGACGGCTTTGAGAACGCGGCGTTTGAGGCGGCTGTCGGTCGATTCGAGTTCCTGGGCCACGACCGTTTCGCCCTCGGGCGTGACGGTATAGCGCAGGACGATGCGGGCGGCCGGTTCGTCGTCGCCCCATTTGACCTGCCGGGCAATGTAGTCGCTGAAGGTGGAGTCGGCGGCGAAGACGGCGGACTGGTCGTAGCGGAGCGTAATGAGCATCACTCCGTTCACGGCTTTCTCGCCGTAGCGGGCGATGGTCTCCTCGTCGGCCGGAAGCATCTCGACGTTCTCGATGTCTTCGGGCGGAATCGACGCGATCTGCTCGGTTTCGACGCCGTTGACTATACATAAAGGCTGCTGCGCCGCAACGGGAAGTGTCGCGGCGAGAAGCGCCGATATAAACAGGATGTATCTTTTCATGCAGTGCTTTTTCCCGATAAACGGTCGCCGCAGCGGGAATATTGCCCGGGCGATAGCGTCGGTCGGTATGTGCGAAGATAACGGTTTTGATGCGGAACGCCAAATTTTCCCGCGATTTTCAGTCGGCGGGGCGTTTTTGCGGGGTGTTCTTCGCAGGGCGGTTTTTGCAGGTCTGCGGTTGCCGGGTATTTCCGGCGCATTCTGGTGTTTCCGAAACCAGCGGCAGGGCCGGGGCGGTAACAGCGGCCCGGTTTTGGGCCGGGCGTTTGCGGATTCCGCGGCAGTGGTGCGGCGGCGTTACCGGATCTCCTCCCACCCGCAGCGGGCGAGGTCGGCGCAGCCGTTGGCCTTGAAGCGTACGCCCTCGGCTTCGAGCAGCTCCCGCTGCCGCGTCCATCCGGGGACGGTGCGGCCTGCGCTGTTTACGACCCGGTGGCAGGGCAGGCTTGCGGGGGCGCCGGCGAGCGCGCGGCCCACGCGGCGGGCGTGATCCGGCATGCCGAGAAGCCGGGCGATCTGCTTGTAGCTGACGACTCTTCCGGCGGGAATTTCCGCTACGACGGCGTAAACCTCCGCGTCGAAATTCTCGGGCATGCGCATGGCCTGCGTGCCTTGGGCGGATTACAGTTCGCTCTCCTTCAGGCGCTCGGCGTTCTCGGCCACGATCAGGTGGTCGATCACGTCCTGGATGTCGCCGTCCATGAAGGCGGAGAGGTTGTAAATCGTGTAGTTGATACGGTGGTCGGTGATGCGGCCCTGCGGATAGTTGTAGGTGCGGATTTTGGCCGAACGGTCGCCCGTCGAGACCATCGTTTTGCGCTTCGAGGCGATTTCGTCGAGGTATTTCGAGTATTCGAGGTTGAAGACGCGCGTGCGCAGCTCCTCGAACGCCTTGTCGAAGTTCTTCAACTGGGATTTCTGGTCCTGGCACTGCACGACGATGCCCGTCGGGATATGCGTCAGTCGGATGGCCGAATAGGTCGTATTGACCGACTGGCCGCCGGGGCCCGAGGCGCAGAAAATATCCTTGCGGATGTCGTTCATCGAAATTTCGACGTCGAATTCTTCGGCTTCGGGCAGTACGGCCACCGACGCCGCCGAAGTGTGGACGCGGCCCTGCGTCTCGGTCTGGGGCACGCGCTGTACGCGGTGTACGCCCGATTCGTATTTGAGCGTGCCGTAGACGTTCTGTCCCGAGACTTTGAGTACGACCTCCTTGTAGCCGCCCGCGGCGCCGTCCGAGAACGAAGTCATTTCGTAACGCCAGCCCTTCGACTCGATGTATTTGGTGTACATGCGCAGCAGGTCGCCGGCGAAGATCGCCGCTTCGTCGCCGCCCGTGCCGCCGCGGATCTCCATGATGGCGTTTTTCGAATCCTGCGGGTCCTTGGGGATCAGCAGCAGTTTAATCTGCTCCTCCATCTGTACGATGGCCGGTTCCAGTTCGGTGATCTCCCCGCGCGCCATTTCGCGCATCTCCTCGTCCTTGTCGTTGGCGAGAATATCCTTGGCTTCGGCGAGGTTGGCCAGGGCCGTGCGGTACCGCTCCGAGGTCTCGATGATCGGTTCCAGCTCCTTGTACTCCTTGTTGAGCTGTACGAACTGCTTGACGTCGGCGATGACTTCGGGGTCGGTGAGTTTCTGGCCGGTCTCCTCGTATTTTAGTTTCAGGCCGTCGAGACGGCTCAAAATGCTGTTGTCTGCCATAAATGTTTGTTTTGTGCGCAAAGATACGCAATAATCGGAAAACGGCAATGCACCGTCCGAAAAAACGGCAAAAGGGCGTTCCGCCATGCGGACGCCCTTTTGCCGTTTCTGTTGCAGTTATTTGTCGATTCCCTGCAGCCAGTCGAGCGCGGCCTGCTGCCACTGCTCCCTGTATTTGAAATTCTTGCGGATGCCCCAGCCGTGGCCGCCCGTCGGGTAGATGTGCATGGACGCCTTTACGCCGTTGTCCTTCAGTGCGTTGTAGTATAGCGTGCTGTTTACTGCCGGGACTACGCGGTCGTCGTCCGAAAGCAGCAGCAGGGTGGGCGGGGTCTCTTTGGTCACGCGGTTCTGGAGCGAGTACCAGGTGTCGGTCTCCGCACTGCGCTTGTCGCCCAGCAGGGCGTTGAACGACCCTTGGTGCGCCTTGCCTTTTTCGGCCGTGATGACCGGGTAGAAGAGGATCGAGAAGGCGGGTTTGGTGCGGGCGAGCGTCGAAGCCGAAGCGGCGAGATGACCGCCTGCCGAGCTGCCCACGATGCCGACCCTGTCGGCGGTGAAGCCCGTGGCTCCCGCTTCGAGTCCCATCATGATGCGAAGGGCCTGCTCGACGTCCTCCAGCGGCACTTCGGGGTGGCCGTTGGGCATGCGGTATTTGAGTACGGCGGCCGTGATGCCGTGTTCGGCGAACCACTGGGCCATTTCGTAACCTTCGTAATCTATGCACAACTTCACATAACCGCCGCCCGGGCAGATTACGACGGCCTGTCCCGTGGCCTTCTCCGGAGCGGCCGGGAAGATGTAGAGTGTAGCTTCCGAAACGTCGGTGAGGCGGTTCTTTTCGGGTTCGCGTTCGGGCGTGGCGATGCCGTTGCTGTGGGGCGCAGTCTTATTGTCCCAGATTTTCAGCGTGCGGGCCTGTCCGTAATCTTGTGCCGCGGCGGTGCCTGCCATAAGCAGAAGTGCTGTCAAAGTCGTTGCGATTCGTTTCATGGGCGCGTTGTTTTGGTGCGGATCAGATGACGATGTTGATGATCTTGCCCGGCACGACGATGACCTTTTTCGGGGTTTTGCCTTCGAGCCATTTCTGCGCTTCGGGCAGCGTCACGACGTCGGCCTGCATCTGGGCGGGCGTCAGCGACGTGGCGTACTCTTTCTTGAAGCGGAGTTTGCCGTTGATCGAAACCGGGTACTCGAATGCGCTCTGCGCGAGGTGCTTCTCGTCGTAAACCGGATAGTCGGCCGTGCAGACAGAGGTGGTGTGTCCCAGCGCCGCCCAAAGCTCCTCGGCGATATGGGGCGCGAAGGGGGCGAGCAGGACGGTCAGCGGCTCGATGATCTCGCGTTTGTTGCACTCGCCTAGTTCGTTGAGGCAGATCATGAATGCCGAGACCGAGGTGTTGAACGAGAAATTTTCGATGTCCTCGCTTACCTTCTTGATCGTCTTGTGCAGCGTGCGCAGCTCCTTTTCGTCGGCCTTCTCGTCGGTGACGACCAGCTTGCCGTCGCGGTCGTAGAACAGCCGCCAGAAACGGCGCAGGAACTTGTAGACGCCGTCGATGCCGTTGGTGTCCCACGGCTTGGATTGTTCGAGCGGGCCGAGGAACATCTCGTACATGCGCAGCGTGTCCGCGCCGTAATTGTCGACGATGTAGTCGGGATTCACGACGTTGTAGAACGACTTGGACATCTTCTCGACGGCCCAGCCGCAGACGTACCTGCCGTCTTCGAGGATGAATTCCGCGTTCTTGTATTCGGGCATCCAGGCGCGGAAGGCGTCGATGTCGAGGATGTCGTTGCGGACGATATTCACGTCGACGTAGAGCGCCTGCGTCTGGTATTGCTCCTTGAGTCCCAGCGAAACGAACTTGTCGGTGCCGACGATGCGGTATACGAAGTTCGAGCGGCCCTGGATCATGCCCTGATTGACGAGCTTCTTGAACGGCTCCTCTTCGCATACGACGCCGAGGTCGTAGAGGAACATGTTCCAGAAACGCGAATACATGAGGTGTCCCGTGGCGTGTTCGATGCCGCCGACGTAGAGGTCCACGTTGCGCCAGTATTCGTCGGCTTCCCGGCCCACGAGCGCCTGGTCGTTGTGCGGGTCCATGTAGCGGAGGTAGTAGGCCGACGATCCGGCGAATCCGGGCATGGTCGAAAGTTCGTAGGGCCAGCCTTCCGGCGTCGCCCACTCCCTGGCGCGGGCCAGCGGCGGTTCGCCCTGCTCCGTGGGGCCGAAATCGGCGATGGGCGGCAGTTCGAGCGGCAGTTTGTCCTCGGCGAGCGGATAGGCGATGTCGTCCTTGTAGTAGATCGGGAACGGTTCGCCCCAATAACGCTGGCGCGAGAAGATGGCGTCGCGCAGGCGGTAGTTGATGCGCTTGCGGCCCAATCCGCGCCGTTCGATTTCGTCGAACATAAGGCCGATCGCCTCTTTTACATCCTTGCCGTTGAGGAAATCCGAGTTGATTACTTTGCCCGATTTGGCGTCGTACGACTCCTGCGAAATGTCGCCGCCCTCGACTACCGGAACGATCTCCAACCCGAAGTGGCGGGCGAAGGCGTAGTCGCGCGAGTCGTGCGCCGGAACGGCCATGATGGCGCCCGTGCCGTAGCCTGCCAGCACGTAGTCCGAAATGTAGATCGGAATGGCTTTGCCGGTGAGTGGATTGATGGCGTAAGAACCTGTGGCTACTCCGCTTACGCGTTTCGTCTCGGCGATGCGTTCGCGTTCCGAACGCTTCTTGGCCTGACAGATGTACTCCTCGACGGCGGCCCGGTTTGCGGGTGTGGTCAGGCTGCCGACCCACTCGTGTTCGGGGGCGATGACCATGAAGGTGACGCCGAAGATCGTGTCGGGGCGGGTGGTGAATATTTCGAGTTTCTTGTCCGAATCCTTGACGTCGAAGAAGACCTGCGCGCCTTCCGAGCGGCCGATCCAGTTGCGCTGGATCTCCTTCAGGGAGTCGCTCCAGGCGAGGTTGTCCAGTCCGTCGAGCATCCGCTGGGCGTAGGCCGTCACGCGCAGAAGCCACTGCTTCATGCGCTTCTGCTCGACCGGATAGCCGCCGCGGACCGAAAGCCCGTCGTGTACTTCGTCGTTGGCCAGCACGGTTCCCAGCTTCGCACACCAGTTTACCATCGTATCCGCACGGAACGCAAGGCGGTAGTTTTGCAGCGTCTGCTCCTTTTGGGCTTCCGACATGGCGCGCCACTCTTTGGCCGTGAAGTGCAGTTCCTGCGTGCAGGCGGCGTTCAGCCCTTCGGTGCCGTTCTGCCCGAAGGCCGCGGTCAGCTCTTCGATCGGGCGGGCTTGCTGCCTGTCGTTGCAGTAGTAGGAGCCGAACATCTTGAGGAAGGCCCACTGCGTCCATTTGTAGTAGCCCGGATCGCAGGTGCGGACTTCGCGGTCCCAGTCGAACGAGAAACCGATTTTGTCCAGCTGTTCGCGGTAGCGGGCGATGTTCTGCTCGGTGGTGACGGCCGGGTGCTGGCCCGTCTGGATGGCGTACTGTTCGGCCGGCAGGCCGAAGGCGTCGTAACCCATCGGATGCAGGACGTTGAAGCCCTTCTGGCGCTTGTAGCGCGAGTAGATGTCCGAGGCGATGTAGCCCAGCGGGTGTCCCACATGCAGGCCGGCGCCCGACGGATAGGGAAACATGTCCAATACGTAAAATTTGGGCCGCGACGGATCGGTCTCGACCTTGTAGGTTTTATCCTCTTGCCAGCGGCGCTGCCACCGGGACTCGATCTCCTTGAAATTGTACTCCATATATAGCTCGGTTCTGATTTGTCGCTTTGTTGCGGATTTCCCGCAAAGATAGGAAAAAATGTTTTACAGGGTACAAAACGATCTGAAAAAAGGCGATCCCCGAAGGACCGCCTTTTTGCGCAGCGGCGGATGCGGATTTCCGCAGCCGTTTGACCGGGCGCGGGTGCGCCGGTGTCGTGTAGCGCCGGTTGTTTTGCGGGTTGTCTAATTTATCAGGATGCTCGTCACCCTGGCGCCGGGCTCGAAGTCCCGGGCGGTGATTTGCGGGGTGGCGCCGTCGGCGTATGCTTTTTCCAGTTTTTCCCTGCCTTGCCTGTTGAGTTCCGAGGCCCTGTAAACCATGCCGTTGAGCGTAATGACGAGTTGTCCGTCGTTGTCCGTCTGGGAGATGCCGCCGCTTTTGAAAAGCTGTTTTACCTCTGTTCCCGGCGCGATTCCTTCCATCGATCCGACTCCCGTTCCGAGGATTTCTATCGATTCGATTTCGTCGCCGTATGTGCGGACCTCCATAACCGGCGCTCCGGCCAGCGTGAAGTGCAGTGCGGTATAGCCTTCGGGAGTTTGTTCGGCCGTAAATGCGTCGTAAAGCCCCGGGTGCGACGGCGGAATCTGCGCGGCGGGCATGGTGAGCAGGATGGGGCCGACGCCGAGCGGATTTGCCGTGAACAGGGGCTGCCGTGCGCCGCTGCAGGCTGTGATGCACAGCATTGCAAATGCAGGCGCAAATGTCGTAAAAAATCGTTTCATGCTTCGTTCGAAATTTTTGCAAATATAACAAAATTAGTGAGATACCGGATTTTTCCCGGCTGGGATGCGTTCGGTAGGGAATGAATATAAACAGATGATAAATAGCATATTGTCGATTTGTATATAAGGTAAATGTTATAACATGTGCAATTCTATCAGCAAAAAGAATTACAAAACGGCGGAAATGCCCGAAAACAGCGAAAAAAGATGCGTATATATATTGTAATTCCGAAAAATTGCGTACCTTTGCAGTCCATTTTGGACAATGGAGATAGAATTTTTAACAATTAAAGGACAGTTTAAGAAATGCCAACTATTCAACAGTTAGTGAGAAACGGTCGGGTTCGCATGGAGGATAAGAGCAAATCTCCGGCACTCGCCGCGTGTCCCCAGCGCCGAGGCGTATGTACCCGTGTGTACACCACGACCCCGAAAAAGCCTAACTCGGCTATGCGTAAGGTAGCACGTGTAAGATTGACCAACGGCAAGGAGGTCAACGCCTATATCCCCGGAGAAGGCCACAACTTGCAGGAACACTCCATCGTACTCGTCCGCGGCGGTCGTGTGAAGGACCTCCCCGGTGTACGTTATCACCTGGTGCGCGGTGCGCTCGACTCGGCAGG
>CAKVKI010000020.1 GCA_934754975.1 uncultured Alistipes sp.
ATCTGGACGTCCTTGCGGTCGATGCTCCGCGAAAACAGGTCGAAGGAGGCATGCCCGAGGGGAGTCAGGTCGATGTTGTAAACGATCTCCATGCCTGTGCGGGGCTGCAGCGATTTTATGAACTCCATGTTGCGCTGAAAGTCCGGGAGGTCTCTCAGGACGTACACCTTGCGGGATCCACAGTCGTTTATCAGTTTTTCGTCGGGGAAATGGACGTTGCAGGCGACCACAGGAACAGTATCGAGCAGCCGATGGCGGGTAGACAGCAGCGACGACGAGGCCTGATCGCCCACGACCAGAATAAGATCGGCCGAGCGGCTTTCGACAATGTCGAGGTATTTCCGGATATGCTCCGCGGCATCCTGCTGACCGGACGTGCAGTCGAGATAATATTTATCCAGCACAGGTTCGATTCCCTGCGCCCTGAACTCCCGTTTTACCGACCTTTCGAAGCTTTCGCGGCCCACTTCGTCCTCCGAGGAGGAATAGATGAGAAAGACATTGCTCCGGACCCTGTATTTTGCAGTATACCATTGCCTGAAATGATACCCGAATAAAAAGGTACCCGACAAAACGACAGCCGCGAGAATATATTTAAATACTGAGTTCGTAGATTTTACAATTTTAGCAAATCAAAGGTAACATATATTTCACGGAACAAGCGTTTTTTTACTTTTTTAATAAAAATAACACCACATTGGAAAGATCCGGTAAAGTCGCCCGACTGTGCCAAAAACCTTTCCGGCCGATCTTCGCCCACGCTTCGCTCAGCACGAAACGGCCGTTTTTGTCGATCTGGGCATCCTGTCCCCGGCCGCCGACGCACCGGACCGGGCCGGGAATTTCACCGACAGCCCCGGACGGGCGTACTCCATCGAGAGCCGGGCGCGGTTGTTGACGAACCGGACCGGTTCCGCACCCGGATCGCGCGGCGACAGCAAGCCGTTCAGTTCAGATTATATGTATGCACGCTGGCGCCCTGCGCCGAAGGCAGGTAGTTGATGCCGTACCAGCACATCTGCAGCAGCACGAACGCCGCGAGCAGCACGACGAGCGCCGTACGTATCCGCCGGGGCCGGGCCAGCCGGAAATGGAGGTAGCCCAGGCAGACGAACCACGTCGCCGCGGCCCAGGTCTCCTTGGGGTCCCACGCCCAGTAGTGTCCCCACGCTTCCTTGGCCCACACGGCGCCGAACAGCATGCCGAGCGTCATAAACGCCAGGCCGGGCCCGACCAGATCGTCGCACACCTCCATATCGCGTTTTCCGGCCGGCTGCCGCCTGATCCACAACAGGCAGACGGCCATCACCGCCGCCGCGCCCAGCAGGGCGTAGGCGAACATATAGACGATCACGTGCGGCGCGAACCACGGGCTTTGCAGTGCGGGCATCAGCGTCTTGTTGTGGATTTCGGGCTTGAACAGATTGATGCAGACGAAAACCAGCGACAGCACGAAACTGAAGCTCAGAATCCACTTGTAACGCCACCGCGAGTAGGTTATCAACCCCGCCAGCGGCAGGAAAAACGAATACCACAGGCGCGTTTCGCCCATCGTGCGCATCGGCGGCCGGTCGAGCGAAATCCACATGCCGAGGATAAAGGCGAAGAAGATCATCAGTCCTGTTCCGGTAAAGACATAGACCAGGGCCGGACGTTTTCCGCGCCACGCGGCAGCCGCGCCGAAGCCCCAGAAGTGGAGCGCGGCGACAGCGAATAGGGCGAAATAATCCCAGCTCATCGCGTTTCCTCCTCTCTTTTGCTTCGGTTGAACCGAACGAAAAGGCAGACCGCTCCCGCGACCAGCATCCAGATTCCGGCATATACATAAGGCAGCCAGGGGTCGCGCACCAGCTCGAAAACGCTGACGCCGCTCCAGCGGCCTTTCGTTTGGTCGTAACTCAACTGGTAGATTTTCCACCCTTCGACCTCAAGCGGGCGATTCACCTCGATCGTATCGGCGAACGTCAGGCCGCTCTCGGTATAGACCTTCACCGCCGATGCGAACCGCCGGGGTTCGCGGTCGGGCATCACCAGGCTCACGGCATCGTCGAGCCGCAGGGCCTTGTAGGGAAACATGAAACTGCCGCAGCTCACCCAGCCGCGCCGTTCCGCGCCGGTGGCCGTATTACGCGCCTTCACCAATACGGCCGCAGCCGCTCCCGCCGAGCGGAATCCGGTGAAACGGACCGTATCGGCCGCCGCGACCGGCGCGGCCATCGGCAGCGACTCCTCGACCGTGATTTCCCAGCCGGGCAGCACACCCCGGCTTACCCCCTCTTCCAGCAAAATATGCCCGGGAGCGCCCGCAGGCAGCGCCTCTCCGGCGGCATTGTCTATCAGCATCAGTTTGGGCGGATATTCGTCGATCGTAAATTCCTGCAGTTCGACGGCCAGCGGCAGTTCGTACAGGATGCCCCCGTCATCCGCAGCCCGCCATTCGGCCCTGCCGGTCTGCGCAGTCATCTTCAGCCGCACCATATCGGCACTGCCCAGCGTCGCGCACACCAGGACGACGAACAACCCCGCATGGTTCAGCAAAAAGGGGATTTTCGACCTGCGCAGCGGAAATCCCGCACGCAGGACGGTCAGTCCGAGCGAAGTCGTGAGCCAGAGCCAGAGCAGGACGAACGACCACTGCGAAATCATCTGCGAAAAGCCCGGAAGACCGGGAGCGGGACGCTGCGCCGGAAACTGCCGCGTCAGCCCCATCACGACCGTCAGCGCCGCGACCCATGCCAATGCCGATACCGCGGCAGTATAGGAGCTGAGCCAGCGGAACAGGTAGACGCGGCGGCGCAGCAGGTGTGCGGCGGCAACGAGCAGCAGATACCCCGCCAGCGCCACAACGTTCACCGGCGCGGCGAAAGCGGCCCACTCGATACGACCGAGGGTCGCCTGCAACAGAACTCCCGTTACAAACAACCCACAGCCTGTCGCGATCCCCTCCTTGAATCCCCAGGGTTTCGTCCACATATGTCTCAGATATTAGCCAGACGGCCGTTCTTCCTGGCGGTTTCGAGCCATGCGGGAACGGTCGTGGTGAGAAACTCCTCCTTCGCCTTGCGTTCGGCGTCCATATCGAGGCCGATGTATTTCTGCGCTTTGGCCTTGGTCGAAATATCGGGCATCGGCACTTCGTCCGTATAGCCACGCCTGGCCAATACACGCGAGAGGGCCAGGCGGGCCTGCATGGCTTTGTCCAGACCGTGCGAAAGGATGCGCTGAATCTCCTGCGGGGCGTGAAAGGCTCCGCCATGCGACGCCACGCCGAAATCCCAGCGCCACTGCGCCTGACGGATCAGGTCCAGCACGGGTTTCATCTGCGCTTGGGTCGCGCCTTTATCCCAGGCGAAGGCGGCTTCGATATGCGCTTTGGCAAGCTCCGTCTCCAGCCGGTTGCGGATTTCAACGGCTTTGCGCTGACGTTCGTAAACGTTCCGGCGCAGCGTCTGCTCGCCCTCGCGGTGGCAGACCTGACACGTCCGGTCGATCATCGCCAGCGGGCTCTGGATGCGGTGGTCGCTGAACTTCACGCCGCCCTCGCTCTTGTAGGGCATGTGGCAGTCGGCGCAAGAAACGCCGCGCTGGCCGTGAATCCCCATTTGTGCGATCTCGTAATCGGGGTGCTGGGCCTTCAGAATCCGCGCGCGGCTCAGCTTGTGTACATAGTCGGCCAAACCGCTCCGGTCGTAATAAGCCTCCATCTGCTCGACGGTAAAACCTTCGTCCCACGGGAGTGTCAGGTACTTGCCGTCGCCCTTGAAGAAGTACTCCACATGGCATTGGGCGCAGACCAGCGACCGCATCTCCTGCGGCGTAGCTTTGGTGATGTCGCGGCCCTGCCGGGCGAAGGCTTCGACCAACGCCGGGCGGCTGATGTGCAGGTTCATGTTTTCGGGTTCGTGGCAGTCGGCGCAGCCGATCGGATTGACGATCTCGGAACCGAAAGCCCCCCACTTGTTGTTGTAGAAGTTCTCCACGCCGACCGTCTCCATCATGCGGGGCACGTCGGAGCTTTTGCAGGTCCAGCAGGTCGAGGGCTGCGGGCCGTCCTTGCCGGTTTTAGGCGCCCCGGTGCGCAGCGAAGCGGTGATGTCCCCGATGGCGTGCATGTGGCCGCGGGGCGTGGAATAGTCCTTCGAGAAGGCGCAACCGGCCCAGAGGATCACCATTTCGGGACGCTGTTCCAGCACATCGGCCCGGATGTTGCCGTTGAACTCGCTCTCGAAATCGCACTTCGCGGTTTCGGTCCATGTCTGGTACTCACGGGGATAATTCTGGCTGAAGATCTCGTTGCGGGCTTCGATCCCCGTGATCTCTACACGCTTGTTGCTGAATACGCTCACCAGTTCGGCGCGACGTTCCATGAGCGACGATACGGTCAGTCCCAATACGAATACGACGGCCATGGCACCTCCGAACAACAGCCATCCCTGCCATGATTTTAATTGCTTGCTCATAGTCTTGTATGTGTGATTATTTTTTGCTCATGCCGCCCCGGCTGCTCACCGCCTGCGCGGTGATCACTTCGTCCTCGGCACGGGTCACGAACGCCGGCACATGCTTCATGCCGTCCAGCCCCTTGAAAGTCCACTTCTTCACGGCGTTTTCGTGCGGCACATGACAGTCGTTGCACGTAGCGTCGCGGCTGTGCGAACCGTGCATCCATGTTGCGTAATAAGGCGCCATGATATGGCAGTTGACGCATGCAGCAGGATCGTCCGTAAGGTAGGTGTGCGCCCGCAGCAGGTACATGAAAAACCCGCTCCCGCCGACGAAGACGCCGCACAGGAGAATGGCTGTGATTTTGGCGCGACGCGACGACAACACAGCCTTCAGGAACGACGGAATCTTCATGCTATCGGAGTTAACGGTACAAAAGTAGAGAATATTCGCAGAATAGGAGTGCAATCCGGATTACATTCGGCTATTTTTTTTAAATTTCAAGATGCCGACCGTACTATTTTTAATTTATCGCAACCGGCGAAGACAGGATCCGGTTGTTGAATCCCGCTGTTTTGCAGGCCGCCCTGAGCCGGGCCGACAAATAACCGGTCCGATACGGCCGGCGGACACGCCTGCCCCTTTTAAGCCCGTATCCGGTATTGATTCGGCGTGCAGCCGGTATGGCGCCTGAAGAAGCGGACGAAATGCTGCGGATACTGGAATCCCAGTTCGCCGGCCACCTGCCCGATCGTCTTGTCCGGGTCGAGCAGGCTCTCTTTCGCCGCGTCGATCATTTTCAGCTGGATATACTCCTGCGCCGATTTCCCGGTCTCCTTTTTGACCAGGTCGCCGAAATAGTTGGGCGACAGGCATATTTTGTCGGCGAAATAGCGCACCGACGGCAGTCCCTCCTTCGCGGCGACGCCCTCCGAGAGATAATCGTCCAGCAATTGCTCGAAGCGGGCCAGCGCATCGAGATTCAGGTCTTCGCGCGTAACGAACTGACGTTCGTAAAAACGCATGCAATAGTCCAGCAGCAGCTCGATGTTGGTGGCGATAAGGCCTTTCGAATGTTTGTCGATGGCGTGCCGTAACTCCATTTCGATCTTTTTCAGGCAGTCGAGGACGATCGTCCGCTCCTCTTCCGACAGGTGCAGGGCTTCGTTGGCTTCGTAGGAAAAGAAGGTGTATTTCCTGATTTTCCGTCCGAGCGACGTGCCGCGGATGAAATCGGGATGAAACAGCAATCCGACGGATTTCGTGGGAATCCCTTCGATATCGGTATAGCCTACGGTCTGCCCCGGGGCGATGCTGACCACGGTCTGGTCGTCGAAATCATACCCTGTTTTCCCGTAGTTGATTCGGCATCCCCGGGTCTCCTTGAGGAAAACCGAATAGAACCCCATCGTCATCCGGTAGTTTCCCTGGCTTTCGGCCGTGTCGAAGCGGACCACGCCCACCAGCGGGTGGCGGGTCTCGAATCCGAAGAGTTTGTTGTATCGGTCGATCGTATCGACCTTCAGAATCTCATCCATATCAGTCGGTTTTCCCATACGCAAAGATAGCGCTTTTTCCCATACGCGACACAGGCCGCCCGAGAGAAACCGTAATCGGGGTAACTTTATCCGTAATCCGGGTAGTGCGCTGGGATACAACGGATTCGTTTTATTTAAAAAACCGTAATCCGGGTAATTTCATCCGTAATCCGGATACCGGTCCGAAGCGTTTCGGCAAGTAATTTTGCAATGTGGAAACCACCAATGGAAAAACGATATGAAACGAATCCTAATTTTAACGACGACATTTTTTATGATGCACAACATTTCCTCCGCACAGACGGATGCGGACAATTTCTACCGAAGCGATGCGGTAACCGTCAAGCGGGTCTCCTTCCCCAACCAGTACAAAATGCAGGTCGGCGCGAACCTCTTCCTGCCCGAAGAGCTGAAAGCGGGTGAAAAACGCCCCGCAATCATCGTCGGACACCCGATGGGAGCCGTCAAGGAGCAGGGCGCGAACCTCTATGCCGCCAAAATGGCCGAACGCGGCTTCGTCACGCTCGCCATAGACCTGTCGTTCTGGGGCGACAGCGAGGGAGAGCCGCGCAACACGGTCTCCCCGGAGATATACGCCGAAGATTTCAGCGCGGCGGCGGATTTCCTCGGAACGCGGGAGTTCGTCGACCGGAGCGGCATCGGCGTAATCGGGATTTGCGGCAGCGGAAGTTTCGCCGTCAGCGCGGCGAAGATCGATCCCCGGCTGAAAGCCGTCGCCACGGTGAGCATGTACGACATGGGCGCGGCCAGCCGCAACGGCCTGAAAAACGCCCAGACGCTCGAGCAGCGGAAGCGGATCCAGGCCGAGGCGGCGGAACAGCGCTACGTGGAATTCACAGGCGGGGAAACCGCATACACCGGCGGCACGGTACACGAACTGACCGAAAAATCCACCCCGATCGAACGGGAATTTTACGAATTCTACCGCACGCCGCGCGGAGAGTTCACGCCCGAAGGAGCGACGCGCCGGACGACCACGCACCCCACGCTTGCAAGCAGCGTGAAGTTCATGAACTTCTACCCCTTCAACGACATCGAGACCATCTCGCCGCGCCCGCTGCTCTTCATCACCGGGGAAAACGCCCATTCGCGCGAATTCAGCGAGGACGCCTTCAGGCGGGCCGCCGAGCCGAAAGAACTGTATATCGTACCGGGCGCGGGCCATGTCGATCTCTACGACCGCACGAGCCTGATCCCGTTCGACAAACTGGAAGAGTTCTTCGGAAACAGCCTGAAATAAGATGAAACGACTGATAATTCTTTTTGCAGCCATGAGTTTATCCGCAGCCGCTTCGGCGCAGCACAAAGCCGGCGGCGACAGATGCGGCGCACCCGCCGCAAACGGGACAGCCGTTACGCTGACCATCGGCTCCACGGTGATTCCCGCCGAACTCAACAACACCTTAACGGCCCGCGACCTGATCGCGTGCCTGCCCTGTACGATCTCCCTGCATCGCTATACGCACGACTTCTGCGGCGTGATGCCCGACCCGCTGAAATACGATCCGGCCGACGTACAACACGGCTGGAAGAACGGCGACATCCATTTCGCCACCGACGGCGACTACTTCGTGCTGTTCTTCGCCGACGAGGAGATTTCACAGCAGTACGGCCATCAGGTGCATATCGGCAGGATGGACGTCGATCCAAACAGGCTGCACAGCCTGGGCAGCGATATCGAAGTAACCGTCGCACTCGATAAAAAATAGGCACCCGGACATTTGCTCCGGCCGCAACGGCCCGGAACAACGAACATCTCAAAGAAAACACATCCGATGAAAAAACTGTTTGCACACAAACCGGGCCTGCTGGTTGCAATCCTGACCTTCGGCGTCTTCGGCATTATCAACACCGAAATGGGCGTCGTCGGGATTATCCCGCAGATCGCCGTAACGTTCGGGGTGACGGTTCCGCAGGCAGGGTGGACGGTAGGCATTTTCGCGCTTATCGTCGCCCTCTCGGCGCCGGTGATGCCGCTGCTGCTTTCGGGCGTCAACCGCCGGACGGTCATGCTGCTGGCGCTGGGACTCTTTACAGCGGGCAATATCGTCTCCGCCCTGACCGACAGTTTCGCGGTACTGCTCGCGGCCCGCGCCCTGCCCGCATTCCTGCACCCGGTTTATGTGTCGATGGCTTTTTCGGTGGCCGCAGCATCGGTGCGCAGGGAGGAGGCCCCGAAAGCCGTTTCGAAAGTTTTTATCGGCGTTTCGGCGGGCATGGTGCTGGGGGTCCCCGTCACCAGCTTTATCGCCGGGCACACCTCCTTCGCCGTGGCGATGTCGTTTTTTACCGCGGTGAACGCCTCGGCGCTGGCCGCGACGCTTCTCTGCGTGCCGTCGCTGCCCGTCGCCCGGCGGCTCACCTACGGAGCGCAGCTGGGTGTGCTGAAAAAAGCCGTGGTACGGCACTCCGTCATCGCCTTTACGCTGATAAACGGCGCGATGTTCGGCTTTTTCAGCTATATGTCCGATTTCCTGAACCGGGTCACGGCGCTCACTTTCGATACGGTCAGCGGACTGCTGCTGGTGTACGGCGGGGCCAATATCGCCGGCAACCTTCTTGCCGGGCGGCAGCTCTCCCGCAACGCGCGCCGCTGCATGCTCGTCCTGCCGCTTCTGCTTTGTGCGGCCTATCTCCTGCTGTTCGCCGCCGGAGCATACGCCTCTGCCGCAGCAGCGATAATCCTCGCGCTCGGCGTTCTGGCGGGCATGGCGAGCAACACCGGACAATACATGATCTCCGACGCCGCGCCCGAAGCGCCCGACTTCGCCAACGGGCTGTTCCTGACCTCGGCCAATCTGGGAACGACCGTCGGGACGGCTGTTTGCGGACTGTTCATCACCGGCTTCGGCCCCCGTTATTCCCTGCTGGGCGCCCTGCTGTTTTCAGCGGCGGGCGCCGGGTTCGTTATCGCCCGGAACAAAACTAAAAAACTATCGGTATGAAACGTATATTTATCATAAGTATGACACTCCTGATCCTCTCCGTCCCGCCCGCATTTACGGCCTGCAGTCCGGACAACGATCCGGTGAATCCCGGCACGGAAGCTCCGGCGCCGAATCCGCAGCCCGATCCGGCCCCCGATCCTCCGGCGGGCAATCGGCTGCATATTTCCATCGGGACGGTCTCGTTCACGGCCGGACTCGAAGACAATGCCGCGGCACGGGCTTTCAAGGCGATGCTTCCGATGACGGTGAGCATGGACGAACTGAACCGCAACGAAAAGTATTGCGACCTGCCGCAAAATCTCCCGACCGCGGCATCCGCTCCCGGCTCGATCCGCAACGGAGAGATCATGCTCTACGGCGCAAGGACGCTCGTATTGTTCTACAAGTCGTTCCCGACCTCCTACAGCTATACCCGGATCGGAAGCGTGGACAATCCCGCCGGACTCGAAAGCGCATTGGGGACAGGCAGCGTCCGGGTCGCTTTCGAGCTTCTGCAATAAATCTCCGTCCGCTGCCGCCGGCGACACTTTGTCCGCATGCAAAGCGGAGCGAGCCGGTTTTCGTCCGGATTGTCCGGCTGTTACAACATCAGAAAACCGAATGATCGTTTTGGATAACCGATTATTTGCCGACAACCTCTACCTTTGTAACTCAAATTTGAATTTAAATATGATAAAGGCAGTAATTTCACTCCTTCTCGGAGTATTGACCCTCACGGGTGCGGCCCAGGAAAAAACGCAGCCGGCAGATCAGGAAAAAGTGTATTCGGCAGATGAAATATCCGTCATCAATTACGGAGACGGCCGACTGCTCTTTCGCCAGTTTAACGAAGACAAGACTCCGCTGAACGGCCTGCACCGCATTATCGACGGATACAGGTCGGAATATATTCTTGCCGAATTCAAGGACGGCATGTACAACGGGAATTACCAGCACTTCAAAAATAACAAACTCAAAGAAGAGGGAACTTACAAAGAAGGGCGTAAAGACGGAGTTTACAGAGAGTATTATTCGGACGGCGTTGCGGTAGAGAAAGAGACGCCGTTCAAGGAGGGCAAGATTAACGGCATCGTTAAAACCTATTATACCAACGGCAGCCTTGAAACGGAGAAAGGATATGCCATGAGCGTGGAAGACGGAATTGAACGGGAGTACGATTATCAGAGCGGCGAAATTACTACGGACAGGAACTATAAAAACGGTGTCCTGCACGGTGACCAGGTCGCGTTTTACAACAGCAACATCGGGGATTTTGTCCAGCGGGCCACCTACGACAACGGGAAACGGATCGGGCAGTTTTCCGAAATCTTCACCGACGGCACCGTCAAAATTATCGGCAGATACGATAAGGACGGCAAAAAGGACGGAGAATGGCTGGAGCGGGAGGGTTTCGCCAATGACAAAGACAAGTTCTCAGGCAAGCGGATCCTGTACAAAAACGGTGAAATCATGGAGGAAGAAACCATTAAGGATTTTGTAAAGTTCTTCCAAAAGAAAAGAAACCGGCAATAATCCGAACGAAAAGCCATAGGCGGCTAAAGAATATCTGCCCGGAAAACCGCAAAAATACATTGCGGCTATTCCTGAAATCCCGCCCGATCCGGATACCCCGTCCCGTTCAGCCGGACGCAAGTACGGCCGGCATATCCGCAAATCCTATTTTTGATAAAGCCGGTCGAGAGTCTCTGCGATGCGCTCATCGACAATGTAGTCGTCGTAATCCATATATTTGTCGATCATGCCGTTAGGGGTGATCTCAATAATTCGGTTCGCTACGGTATTGATAAATTCATGGTCGTGCGAGGCCATCAGGACATTGCCCTTAAAGCTGCACAACGAGTTGTTGAATGCCTGAATGGATTCCAGGTCCAAATGATTTGTCGGAGAGTCGACGACCAGCATATTGGGGGCTTGGATCATCATTTTGGCAATCATGCAGCGCACTTTTTCGCCTCCGGAGAGTACATTCACCGGTTTGTAGATTTCCTCCCCGGAGAAGAGCATCTTTCCGAGGTATCCCCTCAGAAAGAGTTCGCTGGTATCGGACGAGAACTGGGCCAGCCAATCGACGATACTCAATTGGCTCTCGAAAAAAGCGGTGTTGTTTACAGGCAGGTAGGCGTAGTTGATGGTGACTCCCCATTCGATCATTCCCGTTCCGTTTTTCTCGTTGCCTGTCAACATTTCCAACAGCGCAGTGACGGCGCGCGGTTCACGGGAGAGGAATACGATCTTGTCATTCTTCTCTACCGTGAACGAAATATCGCTGAAAAGAGTCTCTCCGTTGACTGTTTTGCTCAGCCCCTCTACGGCGAGGATTTTTGTTCCCGCTTCGCGTTCCGGCTGGAAGATAATTCCCGGATATTTGCGCATCGAGGGCTTGATCTCCTCGATGTTGAGCTTCTCGATCATCTTTTTGCGGCTGGTGGTCTGTTTCGATTTAGCCACGTTCGCACTGAACCGGCGGATAAACTCCTCCAGCTCTTTTTTCTTCTCTTCGGCTTTCTTGTTTTGATTCTGCTGCTGGCGGGCCGCCAACTGGCTCGACTCGTACCAGAAGCTGTAGTTTCCGGAGAAAAGATTGATGTCGTTGTAATCGATATCGACGATGTGCGTGCTTATTCTGTCGAGGAAGTGACGGTCGTGCGAGACGACCAGCACCGTATTCTCGCAGGTCGAAAGGTAATTCTCGAGCCACATGATCGTTTTCAGGTCGAGGTCATTGGTCGGCTCGTCGAGCAGCAGGTTGTCGGGTTTGCCGAAGAGGGCCTGCGCGAGCAGTACGCGCACCTTCTCTTTTGCATTCAGGTTTCCGAGCAATTCGTAATGCAAAGACTCCTTGATGCCCAGGCCGCTCAACAGGTTCGCGGCATTGCTCTCGGCATTCCAGCCGTCCATTTCGGCAAACTGGTCTTCCAGTTCCCCAACACGGATTCCGTCCTTATCCGAAAAATCGGGTTTCGCATAGAGACGGTTTTTTTCGTTCATAATCTCCCACAAAGGCCGGTGCCCCATCAATACCGTATCCAGGACGGTATATTGATCGTATTCGTAGTGATCCTGCTTGAGCGCCGAAAGCCGCTCTCCGGGTCCGAAACTGACGCTTCCGCGCGATGGGGTGATCTCTCCGGTCAGCACCTTGAGAAAGGTGGACTTCCCGGCTCCGTTCGCCCCGATAACGCCATAGCAGTTGCCGGCCGTAAATTTCAGATTTACATATTTAAACAAAGTGCGTTTTCCGTATTGCACTTCCAGATTTGAGACTGTAATCATGATTTGACAACATAAAAATATGGCGCGAAAGTACGACAATTCCATGGGTTTCACAAATAAATGCGAAAGACCGAACGCCGCCGGACACGAGACCGCCGATTGCATTTTGTGCTGAAAAGTTCCAATGTACAAAAAAACACAGCAACTGCTGTATTTTCGATATTTTGCATTACATTTGGGCAAAAGGACACATAAAGCCATTAAATAGCCTTGTGCGGACAATTATCGAAAAAGAACGGATGGAAAACAAAAAGAGGATTGAGGGACGGCGGGGTATCTTTGGCGAAACAGATTAGAATGAAATAATAAATGCAAGATTATGAACCTAAAGGAAGAACCTGAACAGAAACGGTGTTGTATAGAAAACATGACTGAGCAGGATTTAACGCTTACTTATGAAAGACTTGCAAATAACGGATTTCCCACAAAGGAAACACTTTCGTTTTGCTACGAAATCGGGAGAAGCGGCCAAGTGGCTTATCATTATAAATTGATTGTTGAAGATTGGCAACGCAGCACTGCAAAGAGGTTGCGCCTTGAAACGTGGTTTGAACTGCATGGAAAAGACGGCGTTGATTTTCTGTTCGATGTATTGGCGCACGAACCGGAAAATATGTCGGCTGCTTATCTGCTTGCCGGAACGTTGGAAAAACTGTCTCACCAAATTTTTTATACCGAATCTTGTTGCAAGCTGACGGAGCATTTGGAAAAACGACTTCCTGTATCCGATGCAACGGAACGGAGAATGGGAATCATAGCATTGGGGTGGATTGCAAATGCAAAATCGTTACCGATATTGCATCATCACTTATTATCAGACAGCGATGCCCTTTGCCGAACTTGGGCGGCTTCTTCCTTGGTGCAAATGTCGTTTCACCGGGGGCGAAAGGGAACCATTTGCAAGCAGTCAGCGTGTGTACTTCTTGAAGCAATTAAAAAGGAATCCGACCTATATGCTCTCGGCGTGATGATAGAAACAGTACAAATGCTATGGAACAGGAAGTTCGGGTTGAGTGGAATTGCTGTGGAAGAGCGACGGGAAACGGATATTCAAAAAGCCCGAAAGAGTGCAGTCCGATTTTTGGAAAATAGTCTATAATCATTCATTTATGGATCAGAATGAAAGGAGTAATAACCCTATTGATATGTATAGCTATGGCGGCTTGTCCCAATACCAAACGAGGGGTTTCTTCCGGGAACGAAACGGGGGATATTCCTATTGCAGAAAATTACGGCGATAGTTTAATCGGAAAGTTCGTCACGAACTTGTACGAGTTCAAGTTGTACGACCAGCCGGAAGGAAAAGTAACCGAAGAACTTTATCCTGCCGGGTATTATGGATAAGGTTTGAGGACTTACGTGCGATAAATAAACTCGCTGTTTCTTTCTCCGGCTGGACGAAATGGCAGGAAAACGATACGATAATGTTTGAGGTTTTGAAAATACAATAAACATATGAAGAAATGGGCTGTTTGCATATTCCCGGCTTAATGCGTTGCTGCCGTTGTGCGGTGAGAAAAAATGACTAACAATAAATTACTGCTTATGGAACTAAAAATGCTTTTGATTATGGGATTACTAAGTATATTCGGCTTTGGGGAATGTGATGCCCAGCAGCCTCAATATTGGGGTGAAAATCCCTATAATCTTGCAAACGTGGATTTCGGAATCAATGCAGTGAAGTTCTATTCAAAGGCAATAGATGAAAACGCAGCGAAAGATTTTGATTTCGACAAGTATCGCTATTATTCGAAAACAGAAAATGAATGTCGTAATACGGAGGACGATAAAAAAATGGTCATTCTCGACTTTAGTTCCAGTTGTACGGATTACAGCGAAGTGCTTGCAAATTTCGACGGATTTGAGTTCCCATATACCGGCATGTTGGCTGATAAAAAAGGCAAGATGATCGGAATCATAGCCTCCGGAAGGCTCGACAAGGTATCGGAGGTAGATTCTCTGCTTTTTACCTTAGCGAAAAGATACGGTTCAACTTGTTATTATTCCGAAGGCAGTTTTGCAGGAAAGAATTACGGATGGCATGCAAACGACAAAACAATTCAGCTTTATGTCCGCGAACCAGATCCCGACCATATAGATGCGGTAATATACTATGAGGTGGATGAGAAGGGCAATCGGAAAATCGTGGCCGGAGGCAGCCAGCCCCATACTTGGTACGAAATCCGTTTGATTGTGACCCAAACAAAATACGATCCTTTTATCAGTTGCATTTCGATGGGAGAATGGACTGCGTTCCGATTATTTGACCAGAAAAACGCGACATTGGAGATTGATACCGAAGAGGGCGTGTATGATACAGGAATATTGTTCACGGAGGAAGATCTGGTGCCGAGCCGTGAGCTAGGTTGCATGACGATTCCTGACGGCTGCCTGCCGCGCTTTACAGATTCAGTGTTTTCCCGAACCCCCGATTTTCGTCTGGCAATTCGGCATTGGATGAGCTATCACGCTTATGACGGTTTGCAGGAACGTCCGGAGGGCTCTGTAAGTGTTTCATTTATTATCGGCAAGGATGGAGAAGTAAAAAAAATAGAGGCCGGAGAAGATGAATGGTCTGTTTCTCCAGAACTGAAAAAAGCGGCAATCAATGCTGTAAGGCATCTGCCACGGTTCGCTCCGGCCACACAGAACGGAACGCCTGTATCATTCAGGATGACCGTTCCATTGCAATTTAGAAATATGTAGTAAACCGCCCGCTCGACTCCCTTATAGTTTCCCGCCTGCTGCCGATTCACTCCGGACAGCCTCCCATACGGGCAAAAAGCGGGGATTTACAGTGATCTCTTTCTGTGTGCCATCCATCGACATACGAACAGACAGGGCAGAGGGAGGTTTTTCGTTTTTTTCGGCACGAAAAATCCAGCATCCATCGTATTCGGGCGCTTCACTCAGCTTCCATTGCAGTTCTATGTCGGACGGAACCCGCCCCCGCTTACCCTCTTGCATAAATTCTTTCAGATGCTCCGGGTCAATGCCTTGCAGGGCGATCCACTCTTCAAATGTTTTACCGGCTGCGCAAGTGGTCAGGTTAGTCGGAGTATGTGTGTCTCCCCAATGGTTGTAATTCATTACGGAATAATATTCCCTGTCATGGCAGCAGATGATATGGCACCCCATAAAAGAGTCCCTGTCTTCATACGCACAACCGATTACTATGGATTCCCGGTCCATCTTTTTAAGTTGGAAAGGAACATTTCCCAAATGAAATAATTGCAAGGCATCAGCGGATGTAACATAGGTGCGGCCGAATCTCTCCGGTTCCGGTATATGCAATTCAATATACCCCTTTATATTCTTAACTTTTTCTTCCGGGATGAACGCAAATCTCAATAAGACTTCATATCGTCCGTCAGAACGGCTTTTCCACTCGGCGTAAATCTTATCAGGGATTTCGACGGTCGCCGTTCTCTCCAATGAATCGGTCAGATGGAATACAAATTTAGGTTTCACGCTCCCAAATACGTTCTCACACGTTACACGGACCTCCATGACCGCGCCCTCGCTATTCTCTTTTAGAGTCTTCCAAATACTCTCTTCATGCCAAAAATCCGGCAACCCGGACACCACCCCATCCATTTGCACCTCAATGCAATTGAAATCATGATTAACCCGAAGATCCACTTGTTCAAAATATCGGAAGATATTCCGCAGGTCACCGTCTTCCCAAGGCAGGTCAGATACTTTTTCAAGTGGAAACCGGATGTCGATAAAATCTTCAAATGCCTGCTGTTCATGGAACGCCTTTTTCATGCCGACTATCATCGAATCCAATTCTTCGGATGAGAATTTCTCCTGCGCCTGCATGTTCGTTCCGGCAAATCCCATCAGAACCAGGATCAAAAATACTTTAACACTCATAATTCTATCATATGTCATATGGTTCCATTCTCAATCAACGATATAATAGTCTGTACTCGTTTCGTGCTGCGGACTGTAAAGCCAAATTGAATCCACCGCACAACCGACATAGAATTTCTTTTCCGGAAACGAAGGGTCATCGTAATACAATCGGTAGCCGCAATTGTCTGGTCTGAATGTCTTGCCATCCCGAACCGGATAAATCATCCAATGATAAATCTTTTCTTCATCCGCTGCGGCAAACTTTATTGTAAATCCCTTATTGAACCTTACCAGCTGAAAATCCACACCATCAAGATTCAACGTAGCGCCGACATCTTTACGGGCAAGCAGGATATGCGGACAGTCCGGTTTATCCCCGCTTTCCCACGGCAATTCCGATACGCGATACCCCTTGACGATGGGATTGTATTTGTCTCCATCCGATATAACCCTGCGCTTGAAATAGGCAGGAGCAGACGAATCCGCATTATACCGGGCAAGAAATTCGTCATACGCATCGCCCGGATTCCACTTCCGTTCATTCTCCTTTTGAAAATATTCCTTCCAGCCATTCACCCATCTTTGGAAATGCTCCATTTTTCGGGGAGAGTCAGAATCCGCCGCCTGCTGCTTCACGGTCAGCGTTCGGGCAATTATCCGGTCAGCCTGCTGCACTTGTTCGAGACAGTACTTGTAATGATACCCCGCCAGATACATACCGCAGTCGATGCAATAGATTGCATCCCCGGAAAATTCAGCTTGTCCCGTTTCCTTTTTGAATCCGGCGTAATCACCTGCTGCAATTTGGTCCTGATAGCGTAACCCGATTTCATAGCCTTGCCGCAAATAACGGGCGTATTCCCGTTCATACATCTCCGGATCTGTAAAACTCAAGCCATCTGCACACACGACCGCAGCACTGTACACATACGCTTTTGTATCGGTTGTATTGGCGCCGGGATAAGCACCGAACTTGTATAACGGTAATATATCGTTCATCATCCGGTCAATTTCCTGCTGCGAATAATCTTCCCATTTTTCAGTCCATCTTTCTAAGCTATCCAGTGTCGCATACATATCCTCCTCACTCATATCGTCAGTAATTTCGTGAAGAATCCCAAGTACATGGACAACGGCGTGATTCACCTCCCCGATGTCGAAGAGCGGGAAACGGAAATGATCCCACAAAGCCAATCCGGAACTTATAAAAATCTGTTCGTCCGCTTCGCATTCATTTTCCATCTTTTCCAGCTCCTTAATGCCAGCCCTACTGTCACCAGCTAAAAACTCTTCCTTGTGCCGCATCCCTAAGTCATATCCTTGTTTTAAGTAATCGGCATACGTATCCCTATATGTTTGGGCATCCACATCTTCAGGAACATCATGCGTGAGTGCGACACCTATGGCATAGTTAAAAGCTGAAATACCGTCCACGTCTTTTCCCGGTTCAGGTAGCTTTTTCAGAACCTCTCGATTCCTTACTCCGTTCGCTTTATTTTCTCCCGCCATAATCTTTGCATTTTGCGCTCCGCAAGCAAGCCCGAAACCTGCAAGCAAAACAATTATTACTGTCCGTTTCATGATTCATATACTTTATATCTTGTCAGAAACAAGTCTGCACCATCTTTCAATCGCCCTGCGGGGAGTAGCCGTACACCAACCGCCCACACATATATCCGTAAAATCTTCCGGATGACATCGTTCCAGACATTCCAAAAAGTGTAGTATAACCGTCCTCTGTTCCTCACTGAACAGCGCCAGCCTTTCCCGTACAAACTCGTAAAGTTCCGTTCCGGCATCCGGCAACGTCAGCGAATGAACAATGCTTTCGGGTATCGTGTCCGCCCCTTCGTAATCCTCTATCGTGAACAGCATATACGCCGGAAGGTAGAACCTGAACCCCTGCGGATCAAATAAAGGCAACGCATCCCGTTCCTGCAGGAGCAATTCACGGGGCACATCCTGCCAGTTCTCATAGCGGCCGAACTCTTCCCGTATCTGCCTCCGTTCCAAATCAGTCCCTTTCAAGTCGTTCGCTATACACTCCGCACCCGGATAAGGCATATCACCAAAGGCTGTTTTTATTTCCCGTGCAATCATGCAGGCCATTTTTCCCAAATATAGTACAAACTTTCAGAAAATACAGTAATCACTGTGTTTAATTTCCGTACAGACATAAAAAAAGCGCCCCGAAAGGTGCTTCACATATCACATGACAAATTGAATGATCTTCAGTTTTCGTTCAAAAGAATCATTTCAGGAGTTTATATACAGCGTCAAATTGCCGTTTCAGTCGTTCGGTATCAAGTCCCGTGGTAAAAGCCAGCACGTATGACATTCCCAGATGTGCCATTCGGAACATATCGACGACCTCTTCCGTGGCAATATCCTTTCTGATTTCTCCCGAAGCGATTGCCTTATCAATTATCTTTCGCCACATTTGCTGGTCTTTCTCAAAGACAGCATCCATTCTCTCCACAAAGTTCGGATAATACTTGTATGCTTGGAACAAAAACTGGAAATAGCATTTGGCACATTCCTTTCTATCCACCCCCAGCTCATTGCTCAGATAATCCATCGTCCTTTCCACCCCTTCGATATAGGTTTGCAGGAAGTCCCGCAATGAAATATCTTCCGCATACACGAACTTGTTTTCCACCTTGTGCGGCTCAAATATATAGGTATCTACGACAGCCTTGAACAGTCCCAGCTTATCCTTCGTATGATGATAGATACCCCGGCACGACAATCCGATAGCTTTCTCCAGTTTTACCACCGTCACTTTCTCGTAATTGTCCTGTAAGAAGAGCCGGAACGCATTTTTATATATTTCAGCCTTATTCGTTTTCATATCAGCACAGCTTATATCCAAGCTTTGGTTTCCACGAAGATAATATATTTCTTCCGAACAGCCATATCCTGCCCTTTCAGGACAAGGTATTTTTCTTTGCTATTATATTTTCCCGTTACAGTTCACGGAACTTCTACAAAAATGCGTGCCGGACGGAAACGCCGGACGGGCAACGAAAAGGGAGTTTAAGGGTATCGGAGGTATCTTTGGGGCTGTCAATGAAAAGGAAATAATAAAATACCTAATTATTAATCATGCAATCTGTCTAAACCGTTGTTTAAACCGCGACGAAAAGACAGAAACAGGGGGGGGGCGCCATGCGTAAATCACTGAATAGCAGTGCTAATCATACAGAATAACACCATAGCTCAGTTGGTAGGGCAAAGGACTGAAAATCCTTGTGTCCGTGGTTCGACTCCACGTGGTACCACAAAGAAAATCAACCACTTACAGCAATGTAGGTGGTTTTCTTTTTGTCTTTTTCGTAGCGGTTTTAGGGTGGTTTGAGGCTTTGAGTTAAACCGAGAGTTAAACCAAAAATCACTATGGATGCAGGTGTTAACATTCTCTGTTACAGGTCAAAAACTCTTGCCAATGGCGCACATCCGCTGATGATTCGTGTCTGTAAAGACGGAAAGAAGAAATACGTCAGCCTCGGCGTGTCTGTTTTACCGCAGTTTTGGGATTTTACGAAGAACCAGCCGAAAAAGAATTGTCCCAACAAGGCATATATCG
>CAKVKI010000021.1 GCA_934754975.1 uncultured Alistipes sp.
CAGTATTGTATCGACGGGAAGCGCCGTCGTTGAAAACCGCTCTTCCTGCAGACGCAGGGCAACCCGTCTTTCTTCGTTGTAGCGCTCTTCGTATCGGCGTATGATCTGCAGGTTGTCTTCCAGTTCGTGCGTAATGAGCTGGACGGCCTGCCGCACCTCTTTCTGCTTCGACGAGTCGGCGATTTTGGTCGTCAGCCACAGGGTCAGCAGCACGCCGCCCGTGACGATCGAAAACTGGCGGACGTAGTCACCGATTTTCCAGCTTTTGAATCGTTTTTTCAGGGATTTCTTCATGGGATGGGAATTTTAGCGGGACGGATTCAGAATACGTAATAAATCAGGATTCCCGCCGCGGCCGAGAGGACGATCAGCAGGATGGGATTCACCTTTTTGACCGAAGCGATGAAGACGCCGCCGAACAGCGCCCAGCTCCACCCGTCGATGAAATTCTGTTCGTCGGGCGCCTTGCTGTGGGGAAACATCAGCAGCAGGGCTGCCGAAGCGATCATGCCGATCACCACGGGACGCATGCCTTTCATAGCTCCTTCGACGAGCGGGTTTTGCTTGAGCCGGAGGAAGAAGCGCGTGATGAGCAGCATCAGCGTCAGCGAAGGCAGACAGACGGCGAATGTCGCCAGGGCCGCCCCCAGGATCCCGCACCACTCGTTGCCGGCCTGTGCGCCGACGGTGTAGCCGACGTAAGTCGCCGAATTGATGGCGATGGGGCCGGGCGTAATCTGCGAGATGGCCACGATGTCGGCGAACTCGGCGTTGGTCATCCAGGCGTGTTGTACGACCACTTCGTTCTGGATCAAAGACAGCATGGCGTATCCGCCGCCGAAGCCGAAGAAGCCTATTTTGAGGTAGCTTACGAATAGTTGCAGGAAGATCATTGTTGTCGGGATTTATTGGATGGCGATGTCGCTGATTCTGACCCTGCCGTCGATCTCGGCCGCCTTGACGGGAATAACGACGCATTTGCGGTCGTACAGAGCGAAGTAGCTGACGGCATACCAATCGCCGTGGACGTGGGTTACGGTGAGCGTCGGGAGGGACTTCTCATCGAAATCCTGCGCCCGGATGATCGGGTCGTAGAAATTCTCCTCCCGGATACGCTGCACTTTGGCGATCAGGCCGGGAGTCAGGAATTTGCCGAACAATGCCGCTTCAGCTTCGGAGACGATTCCTTCGTCGCCGATCAGCTTGCAGAAATCGGTATAGAACGCCATGATGACGGACGGTGCCTTTTCCGTTGCGTCGGCAGTCCGGGCATAGCCGGACCATGCGGGGAGGCAAAGCAGCAGGGCGATGGAAATTCGCAGTTTCATAATTATTGTTTTTGACAGGTTCGGCGGATAAGGATCAGCTGCCATGCGATACCGATGACGGCGGCGGCGATCAGGATATAGATCGGCGACCAGCCCAGGTACCATACGGCGAAGGCGGCGGCTGCGATGACGAAGAACATCGACCAGTGCATGCCGCGCGCGAGCGAAAAAACCGGCACCACGATCAGCGCCACGACGGCCGGGCGCATGCCTTTGAAGGCCGCGTCGACCACCGGATTATAGCGGATGTCGGCGAACATCAGGGCGATCACGAGGATGATGACGAACGACGGCAGAACGGAGCCCAGCAGTGCCGCGACGGCTCCCGGCAGACCGCGCATTTTGTAGCCGACGAACACCGAAGTATTGACGGCGATCGGTCCGGGGACCGACTGCGCGAGGGTCAGCAGGTCCAGAAATTCCTTGTGTTCGATCCAGCCGCGCTTGGCGATCAGCTCCTGTTCGATGAGCGGCAGCATGGCGTATCCGCCGCCGAAGGTGAAAAGCCCGATCTTGAAGAACGAGGCGAAAATAGTCCGGAGTCGTTGCATGGTTATTCGCGTTTTTTCTTGCCTAACAGATTGAGGATGCCGTCGATGAAGGTCATCGGGTGCGTCGGGGCGCCCGGCAGCCAGAGGTCGGCGGCATGTGTGTCGAAGAACGTACGGTCCACGGCGCGGCTGTCGGCGAACAATCCGCCCGAGCAGGCTTCCGAACCGCAGGCGACGAGGATCTTTGGTTCGGCCACGGCGTCGCAGCAGATCCGGAGCGCTTCGGCCATATTGACCGTGATCGGACCCGACACCACCACGCCGTCGGCATGGCGGGGCGAAGCGGTGAAGCCGATGCCGTAACGCCCCAGGTCGAAATTGACGTTGCCCGTGGCGTTGAGTTCCATTTCGACCGACGCGTCGCCCCCGGCGCAGACCTCGCGCAGTTGGAGCGACCGGCTGAAGTAACGGCCGATTTCGGGCCGCACGGCCGCGGGGTCGAACCGCACGCACTTGTCGCCGGGCCGGATGACGAGTCCTTCACGCGTGGGCGAACCGATGCGGTAATCGTTCGTGAAGCGGATGTTGCGCGGCGCCGTCCGGGCGCATTCACCGCAGAAGAGACAGCGGCCGAGGTCGAGCGAGAACGGTGCGGCCGTCAGCGCTCCGGTCGGGCAGATTGCCGCCGCCCGTTCGAGTGCCTCGGTTTCTCGGGTCTCGGTCAGCTCGGGCCGTCCGCGGAATTCAGCGGTAAGTTCGACGGCGTTGAGGTCCGGAATGGCTTGCCGCCCGTGGCTGTGCAATACTTTTATTTTCGGAAATATCATGGTTTTCGTCTTTACAAATCGTGTCCGCAGTAGGAGAGGTTGAAACTCTTGTTGCAAATCGGGAAGTCCGAAATGCCTTCGCCGCGTACGGCCAGCGCCAGCGCCAGCCAGTTGTGCAGGCTGGGGTCCTTGATGCGGCATGCGGCGATCCGGCCTTCGGCGTCGGTCAGCAGGACGTGGCACGTTTCGCCGCGCCACCCCTCGACCAGCCCGAACGCGAGCGAATCGGGTGCGGGCGGAGCGGCATAATCCGGCGCGGGCAGGCTCCCGGGCGTGTAGTCCGCCAGCAGGCGTCCGATGTACCCGGCCGATTGCAGCACTTCGCGGCAGCGCACCATCAGGCGCGCCATCACGTCGCCGTGGCGTTTGACGATGCTTTCGTGCCGGATCGTTCCGGCGAAAACGCCCCACGGATGCGAGGTGCGGATGTCGCGGGCCGCGCCGCTCGCGCGGGCCGCCTGACCCACGCCGCCGATGCGGAGCATCTCCTCGCGCGGTACGATGCCGCACTGCTCGAAGCGGGCCAGCAGCGTCGGCGACGACTTGATGTCGCGGCGCACTTCGTCGTAACGGCGGGCGATCTGCGCGACGTTGCGGCGGATCGTCTCCGCCTTTTCTTTCGTCAGCGGATGGTTCGTGCCGCCGGGGCGGATCAGCCCCTTGCCGAAACGGTTGCCGCACCACGCCTGCGTGGTGTTGATCGTCATCGTGCGAAGCGCTTCGCAGGCCACCTGCCCCAGCTGGTAGCCGACGTCCATGCAGAGCGCGCCCGTGTCGGCGATCTGCATCGCCATCCGTTCCAGTTCGAGCGCCACGGCGCGTTCGACGCCGAGCCGTGCGGAGGAAACGCCGCCCGTGAGTTTTTCGACTGCCGACGCGAACGTCGCTGCGTGGGTCACGGCGCTGTCGCCCGCGACGGCTTCCGCCAGGCACATCTGCCGCAGGCGGTTGGCCGTGGCTTCGAATTCATGCTCGACGCCGCGGTGCTGGTAGCCCAGCGCGATTTCGAGGTGCAGCACCTGCTCGCCGTTGCAGATGAAGCGGAACGCCCCCGGTTCGATGATTCCCGCATGAATCGGGCCGACGTTCACTTCGTGCAGCGAACGGCCCTCCATCGTGTAGAAGGGGTAGTTGTCCATCGAACTGCCGCGGTCGGACCGGTCGAACGGAAACCGCAGCGGCTTGGGCCACGGCATGCCGCTGAAACGCACCCCGTAACGTTCGGCGATGTCGCGCTCGAACGGATGCACCTGCGGGTGCAGGGCCGTGAGCGAGGGGAGTTCCTGCTCGTCGTAGTACTCCATGGCGTGCGACGCGATCAGCACTTTCCCCTCTGCGTCGTCGAGCAGCAGGCAGAAGAACCGGAGCCGGTCGCCGAGCGGCAGGGCGAAATAGTGGGCTATGTGGTAACGCGCGTCGGCCAGTTTGGCGGCCAGATCGGCGTGGAATTCGGCGTACGACGCTTCGGGGATTTCCGACAGCGGTACGGCGGGGGCTGTGTTATCGGTTATATGGTATCTCATAACGCGGCGATTTGGGTGATGATCCGCTGCAGGAGTTCCGGCTGCCACATGCCCAGCACGACGGCGGCCGCGAGCAGCGACAGGGCTGACCACGAGAGCGCCTTGTGGGCTTTCGAGGGGTGCAGACGGTCCTGGTTGGGTTGGTAGCAGAGCCGGATCAGGCGCGATCCGAACGAGTAGATGACGATGCACATGAGCAGCAGCAGTCCCGCCACGAGCCACCAGTTCCGATCGGTGATGATCTGCTTGAGGATCATCAGCTCGGAGACGAACAGCGGCGAGGGCGGGAAGGCCAGCAGTACGACCATGCCCGTCAGCAGGCCGACGGCTCCGACGCGGTTGATGCGGATGTAGTCGCCGATGCGGTTGATGCGGTAGCTGTCGTACACCTGCCGCACGACGGCCATCTGCAGGAAAAGACTGCTCTTGACGAGCGTATGGCAGAATACGTGGAACAGCGCCGCCCATACGCCGATGCCGCCGATGCCCAGTCCGATGGCGGCGATGCCCATGTTCTCGACGGTGGAGTAGGAGAGGAACCGCTTGTAGTTGTTGGTGCGTCGCAGGAAGAGCGCGCCCACGCCGAGCGACAGGATGCCCACGATGAGCAGTACCGAGCGCACCCACGGGAAAACCTCCGTTCCGGCGAGCAGTTTATAGACGCGGAACAGGGCCAGGAATCCGGCGTTGACCAGTCCCGTGGAGATCAGCGCCGAAGCCGGGGCGGGGGCTGCATAGTTGGCGTCTATGCCGACGGTGTAGAGCGGGAACAGTTCCATTTTGCAGCTGTAGCCGCAGAGGATCAGCAGGAACGCTGTCTTCAGGTAGAGCGGGTTTCCGGCGGCGGCCGCTTCGGCGACGGCTTCGTACGAGAGCGTTTCGCACTTGGTCGCGGCGGCCAGCAGCAGGATGCCCAGATAGGCCATGGCGATGCCCGTCGAGCAGACGAAGACGTATTTCCAGGCCGCTTCGAGCGCCTGCGCCGTGCGGCGGTGGTAGATGATGCCCGCCGAACAGAGCGTCGTCGCTTCGAGGAAAATCCACGTCACGGCGAGGTTGTCGGCGAAGTAGGCTCCGGCGATGGCCGTGGTGAGCAGCATCAAAAGGGCGAAATAGAGCCGGTAGGAGCGGATGTCGTCGTTCTGCAGGTAGGCTTCCGAGTGGGCGAAGACGTACATCGAGACCACGACCAGCAGCAGGTAGAAGAGCGTGCCGAGCGCGTCGAAGGTGAAGAACGCGGCCGAGGTGGTGTCGTAGAGTCCGCCCCACAGCAGCAGGCAGACGGCGGCGATCTGAACGGCGTAGAAGAGTGCGCCGGCGGCGCGGACTGCCGGTTTGGTTTTGGCGAAGAGCGCCGAGACGGCGATCAGGATGCTGGCGATCAGGTAATATAGCATGGCGTCAGTCCTTTACGTTGGTGAGTGAATCGGCGTCGTCGGCGTGGATCTTGCCGTCGATCTTGGTGAAGAAGATGCCCAGCATCAGCACCGAGATCAGGATGTCGAGCAGGATTGCGAAATTGATCAGCAGCGGCATCTCGACGCCTATGGCCATCGAAAAGAGGAAAACGCCGTTTTCGATCACCAGGAAGCCGACCATGTGCGAGAAGATGCGCGAGCGCAGGACGATCAGGATCAGGCCGCTCAGCAGGGCGTATAACGCCACGCCGAAAAACACGAGGTCGATAGCCGAGTCGGCGATGTAGTAGGTGATCGAAGCGCTGACCGCCAGCGCCGTGAGCGACAGCAGGAGCGAACCCGACTGCGACGATCCCGGGCGGCGTACGCGGTTGATCTTGGTTTTGCGGATCATGGCGAAGAGGATGGCCGGGACCAGCAGGGCCTTGAACGCCAGCGTCTCGATGGCGATGAAGATCAGTTCCAGCGGATTGATGGCGTGCAGGCGCAGCAGGGCGACGGCGAAGAGAATCCACCCCTGCAGTCCGATGATCGACGCGAAGTTGCGGAAACGTTCGGTGATCGCCAGATAGACGAGCGTGATGACGTAGAGTATGACCAGCGGGAGTATCATCGGATGCTGATGTTTAGTTGCAGCAGGTAGCCCGTGAAGAAAACCAGAGCCGCCAGAGCCGCGATGGTGAGAATGAATGTGGTGTTGCGCGAGAGTTTGTTGCGTGCCTGCGTCGATTCGACCACGCCGACCGAAAGTCCGGTAATGAGGACCGCCAGCGGCGCCGCGGCCCACCAGTGGGGGCAGAGCGCCGCCGTCACGGCGTCGGCCGCCAGCATCGACAGCGCCGCGGTCTTGAGCCACCCGGCGATTTTGATCATGCCGAGGTCCGTGCCGCAGTAGTCGAGGCACATCACTTCGTGGACCATCGTCAGTTCGAGGTGGGTGCGGGGGTCGTCCACAGGCACGCGGCCGCTCTCGGTGAAGACGATCTTCACCAGTATGTAGGCCGTCAGCAGCAGCAGGACGGTCAGCTGCAGGTCGCCCGTCGCTGCGTCGGCGAAAATCCGGGCGAACGACGTGTGTCCCGCCAGCAGGGCCAGCGTGCCGGCCGTGAGCATGAGCGCCGGTTCGACCAATGCGCCGTAGAGGGCTTCGCGGCTTGCGCCCATGCCTTCGAACGAACTTCCGGTATCCATGGCGCCCAATATGAGTGCGAAGCGGCCGAGGGCCAGCAGGTAGGCGAAGCAGACGATGTCGCCGTCGAACGACAGCAGGGGTTTCAGCTCCCCGACGGGGATGAAAAGCGCGGCGACGAGCGCCGAGCCGAGGTAGACCGACGGCACGGCGCGGAACAGCGCCGAAGCGGTGGTCGAATAGACCGCGCCTTTGCGGAGCAGCAGGCGTACGTCGTAGAGGTGTTGTGCGAAACGGATGCCCCGGCGGCCCGACAGCACGGCCCGGGTGCGGTTTATCAGGCCCGGAATGCAGACGGCCGTCAGCAGGATCAGGAGTGTATTGAGCGCCGTCATCGTCAGATCAGCTTAAAGATGGACAATAGAAATATCAGGGCCAGAAACGCCAGTGCGAAGAGTACGTAGTGGTTAATCTTACTTGTACGCAGGCGCATGGCGCGCTTGTTTATCACGCGCAGCAGTTCGACCCACCACGCCGCGAAGAGCTTGTCGAAACGGTCCTTGTGGCGGATGTCGAAGTTGTGCGCCGCAGGGAAAATCTCGCCTTTGCCGACTGCGCCGCCTTCGCCGCTGTTCTGCGTGAGCGACGTGGCGATCGACTGCAATCCTTCGGAGTAGGATTCGCCGCTGTACTGCATCCGCACGTTGGGCGAGGTGAAGCCGCAGCCCCATGTCGCGCCTTTGGTCACCTTACGCGAACGCAGTGCCCGGCTGCGGAGCCATGCCAAGAGACCGACGACCAGGATCAGCAGCCATGCCGTGCGGCTGACGGCCGCCAGCGTGGGCGAAAGCAGGTAGTCCGCCGCATCGGCGGGGTGGTGGATGAAAAATCCCGCAGCGCGGGTTACCGCGCTCACGGCGGTCTGCGGAAAGAGTCCGATGAAGAGGATTCCGGCCAGCGGCAGCGCCATGGCGGCGATGCGGAAATTATCGACTTCGGAGGCTTCGGCCACTTCGTGCGTGCGGGGCGCGCCGAGGAACACCGTGCCGTAGAGTTTGGTGAAGGCCAGGATCACCACTCCGCCGATCAGCGCCAGCGCGGCCAGGCCGGCCGCCGAAGCGAGTACGTCGCTGCCCGAAGCGATGCCGTCGAGCATGCCGAGGTAGATCAGCAGTTCCGAGACGAACCCGTTGAGCGGCGGCAGGGCGCAGATGGCTATGGTTCCGGCCAAGAACAGGAGTCCCGTCACCGGCATATGCCTGCCCAGCCCGCCCAGTGCGTCGAGCGACGTGGTGTGCGTTTGGGAGCGTATGTTGCCCGCCCCGAAGAAGAGCAGCGACTTGAACAGCGAATGGTTGAACGTGTGGAGCAGTGCGCCCGAGAGACCGCAGATCGCCACGAACTGGTTGCCCGAACTTTTGCCCAGCGCCGCGATGCCCAGTCCGATCAGGACGATGCCGATGTTTTCGATCGAGGAGTAGGCCAACAGGCGTTTGAGGTCGTTCTGCGCCGCTGCCAGGATTACGCCCCAGAGTCCCGTGACGATGCCGGCGACGAGCAGGATTACGCCTGCGGTGCGGAGCATGGGCAGGTCGGCGATCTGCGCCGTGACGCGCAGTATGCCGTAAATGCCCGTCTTGATCATTACGCCCGACATCAGGGCCGAGACATGCGACGGAGCGGCGGGATGCGCCTCGGGCAGCCAGACGTGCATCGGGAACATGCCGGCTTTCATGCCGAAGCCCGCGAGGAAGACGAGCAGCAGCGGCAGGGCGGGCTGTGTGCGGAAATATTCGTCCAGCAGGACGAAGTCGGCCGAGCCGCAGGCCGCGTCGAGCCGGACGAAGCCGATGAGCAGCAGGGCGAAGCCCACGTGCATCATAATCACGTAGGCCAATGCGGCGCGGCGCACTTCGCGGCGCTCGGCGTCGAACAGGATCAGCAGAAACGATGCGACGGTCATCAGTTCCCAGAAAAAGAGGAACGAAAATCCGCCTTCGGAGGTCACCACGCCCAGCATGGCGTAGAACATGACCACCAGCGCCGTGTAGTGCAGCGAAATATGGGCCGGGGATTTGCGGTCGAGGTAATGCGCGAGATATCCCCGTGAATAGAGTACTGCGGCGACGGCCCCGATCGAGACGATCAGCGCGAACAGCGCCGAAAGGGAGTCCATCGAACCTGCGTCGCTTCCGAAGAGAAAGACGCTGGTCGCCCATAACGGTACGGCATGTCCGTCCGCAAGCACTCCGACAGCCGTTGCCGATGCCCACAGCGCCCCTGCTGCGACGATTGCCAGCGCCGCCCACACCTTGGCTTTGAGGGGCGCGGCAAACAGCAGGGCCGCCACCACCGCCAGCGCGAGAAGTGAATAAAGAAACATGAGCTATTTTTTTGTGTAATTATACAATTTATACCATACCGCTTCCCGGCCGGCCGTTGTCGCCGCCTGCGGCGTTGTTGCCCAATCCGACCCCATCCTGAACCCCTCCCTTGGGAGGGACTTGGCGCCGCTGTGCGGCAAAATCAGCGATGGGGACTTTTTTCGCTAACCGTTTGCCACGGACACCATGACCACTGCGGACACTGCGGCCGTTTCGGTGCGCAGCCGCTGCGCGCCGAGGGTTATCTCCTCGAATCCGTTCGCGCGTGCAAAGGCGATCTCTTCGGTCGAAAAATCGCCTTCGGGACCGATCAGTATCAGCGCCGCTTCGCCCCTGCGGAGCGTTGCCGGCAGGTAGGCTTTGCCTTCGGGCGACTGCGCCGGGGCGCAGTGGGCGATGAATTTGCGCCCTTCGAAGGGCATGGACGCCGCTTCGCGGAAAGGCGTGAGCGGACACAGCCGGGGACGGTAGGCTTTGAGCGACTGCTTCATGGCCGCCGTGATGACCCGCTCGCCGCGCTCGGGTTTGAAAACCCGGCGTTCGCTGTGTTCGGTTTCGAGCGGGATGATCGTGCTGACGCCCACTTCGGTCGCCTTTTCGAGGAACCATTCGAAGCGGTCGGCGTTCTTGGTCGGCGCAACGGCCATCGTCAGCGAGTAGGCGAGCGCCTCCCACCCGGCGCGGGTCTCCGCGACGCGCACCGTGCAGCGCTTCGGATTGTCGTCCGTAATCTCGCAGCAAAATAAATTACCCCTTCCGTCAGTTATATGAAGGGTATCTCCGCGTCCCAGACGCAGCACCCGCACGCAGTGTTTCGACTCCTCTTCGCTCAGCGTATAGAGGGGCGGCGTGATGTCGGGGGCGTAAAAAAGTTGCATACCTCTTATAATTTACTAACTTTGCAACGTTATACGGAGGCGCGCAATGCGTCCGTATTTTCCGCTCGCAAAGTTACATAAAATAACATGAATAGATGAAACGTATTGCAGGTTTATTCACAACACTCTTACTGCTTATGACACTTGCGTCATGCAACTCCTCGAAAAGCGCCGGGGAGAATCCGTTCTTCAGCCAGTGGGACACGCCTTTCGGCGTACCGCCCTTCGATAAGATCCGCGCCGAACACTTCATGCCCGCCTTCGAGCGCGGCATGTCGCTGCACGACGCCGAGATCGACGCCATCACGTCGAACAACGACGAGCCGACGTTCGAGAATACGATTCTGGCTTACGACAACGCTGGGCAGATGCTCGCGCAGACCGAGCTGATTTTCGGCATGCTCTGCGCCGCCGAGACCAATGACCAAATGCAGGCCCTGCAGGAGCAGGTGATGCCCCTGCTGTCGGCGCATAAGGATAAAATCCGGTTGGACGAAAAACTTTTCTCCCGCGTGAAAGAGGTCTATGACCGGCGTGCGTCGCTGGGACTCGACGCCGAGCAGAGCCGTCTGCTCAGGAAGACCTACGACGCTTTCGTGCGCGCCGGCGCCCTGCTCGACGCTGGACAGAAAGCCCGGCTGAAGGAGATCAACGGCGAACTGTCGCTTACGGCCGTGAAGTTCGGCAACAACATTCTGGCTGAAAACAACAACTTCGCGCTCGAACTGACGCTGGACGATCTGGAGGGGCTGCCTACGGGCGTCCGGGACGCTGCGCGCGAAAAGGCGCAGGCTGCGGGCAAGGGCGACAAGTGGGTCTTCACGCTCCACAAGCCCAGCCTGATTCCGTTCCTGACCTACTCGACCAAGCGCGACCTGCGCGAAAAGATCTATAAGGCGTACCTGAACCGCTGCAACAACGGCGATCAGTACGATAACAAACAGCTCATCAACGACTTCATCCGCCTGCGCACGGAGAAGGCCAAGATGCTGGGCTATCCGTCGTACGCCGCCTATGTCGTGGCCGACGAGATGGCCGGCACCACCGACGCGGTTTACACGCTGCTGGACCAGATTTGGACTCCCGCGCTCGACCGGGCCAAAGGCGAACTGGCCGAAATGGACAAACTCCTGCAGCAGGATGTGCCGGGCGCGACGTTCGAGTCGTGGGACTGGTGGTATTACGCCGAGAAACTGCGCAAGCAGAACTATGCACTCGACGAGGAGATGCTGCGTCCCTATTTCTCGCTCGAAAACGTGCAGGGCGGCATCTTCTACCTCGCCAACCGCCTTTACGGCATTACTTTCCAGCCGATCGTGGCGCCGCTCTATCATCCCGAGGCGATCGCCTACGAGGTCCTCGACGCCGACCAGTCGCATCTGGGAGTACTCTATTTCGACTTCTTCCCGCGCGACGGCAAGAGCCAGGGGGCGTGGTGCGGCAACTATGTCGAACAGACCTACAAGGACGGCCAGCGTGTCGCTCCCGTGGTGAGCATCGTCTGCAACTTCACCCGTCCGGTGCGCAACACCCCCGCGCTGCTGACGCTCGACGAGACCGAAACGCTCTTCCACGAATTCGGCCATGCGCTCCATTTCCTGTTCCACGACGTGAAATACCGCGGACTCACCGAGGTCGAGGGCGACTTCGTGGAACTGCCGTCGCAGGTGATGGAAAATTGGGCTTTCGAACCCGAAATGCTGAAGCACTACGCCGTACACTACCGCACGGGCGAAGTCATTCCCCAATATCTTATCGATAAACTGCGCCGGAGCGAACTCTTCAATCAGGGCTTCGCCACTACGGAGCTGATTGCCGCGTCGCTTTCCGATATGGACATCCACTCGACGACCGACTACGAGCCGTTCGATCCGACGGTCTTCGAACGCAGGGCGCTCAACGAAAAGCGCGGTCTGATTCCGCAGATCGAACCCCGCTACCGTTATCCCTATTTCAGCCATATTTTCGACGGCGGCTATTCGGCGGGTTATTATTTCTATACCTGGGCCGAAGTACTCGACAAGGATGCGTTCGCGGCTTTCCGCGAGAGCGGCGACCTGTTCAACAAGAAGATCGCCGCTGATTTCCGCACCAAGATCCTCGCCCGCGGCGGTTCCGAAGACGGCATGACGCTCTACCGGGCGTTCCGCGGGGCCGATCCCGACAAGCGGGCGATGCTCCGCGGCCGGGGACTGCTCACCGAACCCGATCCGGAGCCGGCTGAAGAGAGCCCGATTCCCCTCGAACCGGAATCGGACGGCGAATAGAGCGAATCGTGAAAAATTAACCCAATATTTGCAGTAACATGAAAAAAGCATTCATCATTATGACCTTTTCCGCTATGGCGGCAGGCTGTGCCGATAATTCGATTCCCAAAGCGCAGCTGCCCGAATTAGATACCACCAACCCCCTGCTGGCGGAGTGGAATACGCCCCACCGGACGCCCCCGTTCTCGCAGATCGAGCTTTCGGATTACGAGCCTGCATTCGATGCGGCCATCGCCTGCTCGCGCGCCGAAATCGAGGCGATCGTCAAGAATCCCAAGAAACCGACCTTCGGCAACACCATCGTGGCGCTGGAGCGTCAGGGGGCGCTGCTCGACCGCATTTCGGGTATTTTCTACAACCTGCTCGAAGCCGCGACTTCGGACCAGATGCAGGAGATCGCGCTCCGCGTCCAGCCCAAACTCACCGAGCTGTCGAACGACGTTTCGCTCAATCCCGAGCTTTTCGCCCGCGTGAAGGCGGTTTATGAGAAACCCGGCCGCGGCCTTTCGAAAGAGGACAAGAAACTGCTGGAGGATACCTATCAGGGCTTTGCCCGCAGCGGCGCGGCCCTTTCGGACGCCGACAAGGAGCTTTACCGCAAATATACCTCCGAACTGTCGGCCGCGACCCTGCAGTTCGGTCAGAACGCGCTGGCGGCGACCAACGCCTTTACGATCAATATCACCGACCCGAAGGTCGTTGCCGAGCTGCCCGCATTCGTCAAGGAGGGCATGGCCGCCGATGCCAAGGCGCGCGGCGAGAAGGGCTGGACCGTGACCCTGCAGGCGCCGAGCTATGTGCCGTTTATGACCTACTCGTCGAACCGCGCCCTGAAGGAGAAACTCTGGCGCGCCTACAATTCGCGTGCGCTGGGCGGCGAGAACGACAATACGCAGATCATGAAGCAGATCGCCAACCTGCGCCTGAAAATCGCCAACCTGCTGGGTTACAAGTGCTATGCGGATTACGTACTCGAACGCCGCATGGCCGAGAACACCCCGACCGTCACGGCGTTCCTGGACGAACTGCTCGGCGAGACCAAAGCCTATGCCGACAAGGATTACCGGATGATCGGCGACTATGCCGCTTCGCTGGGCTTCAAGGGCCAGCTGATGCCGTGGGACTGGGGTTATTACAGTGAGAAGTACAAGGACGAGAAATATGCGCTCAACGACGAGGTCGTGAAACCCTACCTGAAGCTCGAAAACGTCAAGAAGGGCGTGTTTATGCTCGCCAACAAGCTTTACGGCCTGAATTTCACGCCCAACGACAAGATCGAAGTGTATCATCCCGACGTGACGGCCTATGACGTAACCGACGAGAACGGCCGCTTTATGGCGGTGCTTTACCTCGACTTCTTCCCCCGCGAGTCGAAGCGTTCGGGTGCGTGGATGACCGAATTCCGCGGTACGAAGATCGAGGACGGCAAGGAGACCCGTCCGCTGGTGTCGCTGGTGATGAACTTCACCAAACCCACCGAAACCGCGCCGTCGCTGCTGACGTTCGACGAACTGGAGACTTTCCTCCACGAGTTCGGACACGCCCTGCACGGCATGCTGGGCGAGGGAAAATACGAGTCGCAGACCGGTACGAGCGTTTACCGCGACTTTGTGGAGCTTCCTTCGCAGATCATGGAGAACTGGGCTACCGAAAAGGAGTTCCTCGACCTGTGGGCCGTGAACTACCAGACCGGCGAGCCGATTCCTGCCGAAATCGTGGAGCGCATTATCGCGGCGCAGAACTACCTGGCCGCCTACCTGAATGTGCGCCAGCTGTCGTTCGGCCTGACCGACATGGCATGGCATACGATTACCGAACCCTTCGAGGGCGACGTCGAGCAGTTCGAAGTGGCTTCGATGGCTCCCGCGCAGGTCGTGCCCGTCGTACCGGGGACGGCGATGGCTCCGGCTTTCGGTCATATTTTCTCGGGCGGTTACGCCGCCGGTTATTACGGTTACAAATGGGCTGAAGTGCTGGAGGCCGACGCTTTCTCGCTTTTCAAGGAGAAGGGCATTTTCAACCGCGAAGTGTCCGGATCGTTCCGGGAGAACATCCTTTCGAAAGGCGGTACGGAGCATCCGATGGAGCTTTATGTGCGTTTCCGCGGACACAAGCCCGAAACCAGGGCGCTGATCGAAAAGATGGGGCTGGAAAAGTAACCCCGCTGTATATATGACAGGCAAAAGGGAACCCGAAAGGTTCCCTTTTGTTTTATTTCTTTTGTCCGAAAAAAGATCAACTTGGCAATATTTTACTAAATTTGCGGTTGGGATTGAGAATTTGATATAGATTTAACTACTTGCACTATGCCTCTTGAAAAGCTGAATGCGGCGCTGATCGCCGCTATTCAAAACGGCACTCCGGAATATACCAATCCGGCGGCCATATTGACCGATAAACTGAATATCGGCCGCGAAGCGGCTTACCGGCGTCTTCGCGGCGAAGTGCCTTTTACTTTCGGTGAGGCGGCGATACTTTCGGCGCAGATGAATTTCTCGCTCGACCGCGCCGTCGGGGCCGTCGATTTCGGAAACGTACTCTTTCGGCTCAGCTTCAGCGACTATCATACGGCGCTCGAAGACTATACCGGCGTTATCGACCAGGACACTCTTTTTTACAGGGAAGTGTCGCCGGATACGGATGCGGAGCAGGCTATTGCCGGAAACTCGTTCCCGCGGATGATTTACATGCGCTACGAGGGCCTGACTAATTTCAAACTCTTCAAGTGGCTTTATCAGCAGGGACTTATCGACTGTTCGACGGCTAAATTCGAGGATATGAAAGTTCCCGAGGCGCTTTTGCAGAGTTATCGCGACATAGTGCAGGAAGCGCAGCTGATGCCGGCGACGACGCTGGTGTTCGACGGCAGCTGCACCAAACGCTGGGTCAATGCCATCTGTGCGTTCCGTAACATGCACCTGATAACCGACGAGAGCGTCGAGATGCTGAAAGCCGAGCTGCTGCTGTTGCTCGACGAGCTGGAAGAGATCGCCGTAACCGGCCAGTTCCGCAGCGGAAAGCCGGTGTCTATTTATATATCGGATATGGATATCGAAGCGACTTACTGTTATGTTGCCGCGCGGCACTACCGGGCGAGCTGTATCGACACGTTCTCGATCAATTCGCTGCGAAGCGCCGATCCGGGCATGTTCGAGCATGTTAAGCGGTGGATTACGTCGCTGAGTCGTTTTGCGACGTTGATTTCATGCAGCGGAGAATTGCAGCGGATTCATTTCTTCAAGCGTCAGCGTGCCATAGTGGCAGAATTGGAAAGGGAGGGCTTAGAACCCTCCCCCGAAGTCTTCCAGGAATAAACGGAACCTTGCGTCTAGCTCCATATGTTTATCCTGTGCTTCAAATCCTGACGGATTTTCCACTTGCGTCACTTTTGCGGGTGTAACCCGCCCCTTGCACAATCCCACTTGAATTCTTCATATCTCCTGTGCAATACAAACGTACTGCATTTTTGCAGATCAAACAAGACGGAAATCAGAAATCAAAAAGAATCTATACGCCTAATTTCGAAACAGTTTCAGCGTGCAGTCGCGCATTATGAAAATCGACGGTTCGGTTTTTGCCGTATTGTCGATTCGCGGGGTTGGACCGGTGGAATGTTTCGAATTTCGAAACAAACGAATCCGTCGGATAAAAATGAAAAAAGCGGGGATGACTCCTCGCTTTTTCAGTTGAGCTACCAGGACTCGAACCTGGAATGACAGGACCAGAATCTGTTGTGTTACCATTACACCATAGCTCAATGAGATTTTGGTGATGCAAAAGTAGAACTTTATTTTTCAATTGCAAAGAAAATTCCGAAAAAAATTTCGTACATTTGTTTTAATCGTTTCCGAACTAAATGAACCTGAAAATAAAATAACGTAAAATCAGAGAATTATGGGAATTAAGTTTCGCCTTATAGTTATGAACTTCCTCCAGTATGCTATCTGGGGCTCGTGGCTTATTTCGCTGGGCGCCTATCTGGGCGGCGGACTCGACTTCACGGGACTGCAGATCGGCAGTTTCTTTGCGACGATGGGCGTCGCTTCGCTGTTCATGCCCGCCGTGATGGGAATCATAGCCGACCGGTGGGTTCCGGCGCAGAAACTGCTGGGCATCTGCCACCTGATAAGCGGCGCCTTCCTCGTGGCGGCGGCTTCGCAGACGGCCTATGCGCCTTTATACAGTTGTATGCTGCTGAGCGTGATGTTCTACATGCCGACGATCGCGCTGTCGAATTCGGTGGCCTACAACGCCCTCGACCTGGCGAAACTCGATACCGTGAAACATTTCCCGCCGATCCGCGTGTGGGGGACCGTGGGATTCATCGCCGCCATGTGGTTCGTCGATCTGACGCATGTCGGCGGCATCCAGATCAAGCTCACTGCCTGGCAGCTCTACGTTTCGGCGTTCCTGTCGCTCGTATTGGCCGTCTACTCCTTCTCGCTGCCCGGATGTCCCGTGGACCGCAATGTCAAGTCGCAGTCGTGGATCGACACGCTGGGCCTCCGCGCCTTCGCGCTTTTCAAGGAGAAGCGTATGGCCGTTTTCTTCATCTTTTCGATGCTGCTCGGCGCCGCTCTGCAGATTACCAACGCTTTTGGCGATACCTATATTCAGAACTTCGGTTCGATGCCGCAGTATGCCGATTCGGCGATCGTGAAACACTCGGTGATCCTGCTGTCGCTTTCGCAGATGTCCGAGACGTTCTGCATCCTGCTGATTCCGTTCTTCCTCCGGCGTTTCGGCATTAAGAAAGTGATGCTGATTTCGATGCTGGCATGGGTACTCCGCTTCGGATTCTTCGGCATCGGCAATCCCGGTTCGGGCGCGGCGTTCCTGATCCTTTCGATGGTCGTGTACGGCGTGGCATTCGATTTCTTCAACATTTCAGGTTCGCTGTTCGTCGAAAAAGAGACCAGCCGCGAAATCCGTTCTTCGGCGCAGGGTGTCTTTATGATTATGACCAACGGTTTCGGCGCCTTCTTCGGTTCGTATGCCGCAGGCGCCGTCGTCGATGCGTGGGGCTGGCCCGACTCGTGGTTTATCTTCGCAGGTTACGCCCTCGTGGTGGCCGTGGTCTTTGCCTTCGTGTTCAAGTACAAGCACAATCCCGCGGAGATGGCTTCGGTGAACCATTAAGCATAAAAACGATTCCGGCGGCAGGGATTTCCTTTGCCGCCGGAATTGTTTTTGTTACCGTCTCAGCATCCTGACATGCGGGATGCCGGCTTCGAGGTAAGTCCCGGAAACGGCTTCGAAGCCGAGCGATGCGTAAAATCCGGCGAGGTACTCCTGCGCCGCGATGCGGACGGACTGCGGACCCCATGTCTCTGCGATATACCGCAGGGCTTCGAGCATCAGGCGGCGGCACAATCCGCGGCGGCGGTAACCGGCGTCGACCAGGACCCGCCCGACGGACACTTCGGCGCAGACGATTCCTGCGGGACTAATACGCAGGAATGCGACGACGCGGCCGCCCTCCTCCATCCGGAGAAAGACGCTCTGCGGATCGACCGCGTCGGCGTCGGGTTCGGTGATATGCTGTTCGAGGAAAAAGACGGCTTCGCGGGCCTGTACGATACGGTGGTACTCGGCGGCGGAGATTTCGCAGAAACGCTTGATGATGACAGGGTACATGCTGTTTGTCGGATAATGGACAAAGATATTGAAAATTTTGAAACGTACTATGGAGAATACGATTCGTGTAAATGATGCGACCTGCATCCGCTGCGGCCGCTGTGTGAAGGTATGCCCTTCGCAGATTTTCGTACAGGAGAAGGCCGGAGTCCCGGTGACGCTGCATAACCCCGGGAACTGCATCGTCTGCGGGCATTGTGCGGCGGTCTGCCCTGCGGGGGCGGTCGAACACGCCGATTTCCCGGCGGAAAAGGTGCATCCGATCGACTATACGGCCATGCCGACGCCCGAGCAGGTCGAGCTGCTGCTCGCCGCACGGCGTTCGAACCGCGCTTTTACGCAGCATCCCGTGCCGCAGGAGTATCTCGACCGCATCGTTGCTGCGGCCGACCGCGCGCCGACGGCCACCAACGCCCGGCAGCTGGGCTATACGCTGGTGACGGACCCCGATATGCGGCGCGGAATCATCGAATATACGCTCGGTGTCTTCGGTACGCTCGTGAAGCGCTTGTCGAATCCGCTCGTACAGCCCTGGCTGAGCCGCCTGCTGCCGGGCGTTTACCGTTATGTCCCGACGTTTAAGAAGATGCGCCGCGAATACGCGGAAGAGGGCATCGACCGTATCCTGCGGGGCGCTACGGCGGTGCTGTTCATCCATGCGCCGAAGCAGAGCCGCTTCGGAGCTGAGGATGCCAATCTCGCTTACCAGAATGCCTCGCTGATGGCCGAGTCGCTCGGGGTGGGGCAGGTCTACATGGGATTCGTGCTGACCGCCGTGCGGCAGGACAAAAAAGGCGGACTGAACAGGATGCTCGGACTCCGAGACCGCCGCATCTGCGCTGTCATGGCGCTCGGCATGCCGCAGTTCCGCTATCCGAATTACATCGACCGCAAAGAATCGGAGGTACGGAAAATCTAGACTGTCGGGAATGCCTGGCTGACCTTTATTATATATATGTAAACGCCCTGCCAATGCAGGGTGTTTACTGTTTTCGGGAGATTTGCCTTGCAAGCGTACTGCTTGCCCGAAACAAAAAAGAGAAGCCCTAAAGCTTCCCTTTTCTATGGATATGGACATTAGTACATATTGTCGTACATACTCTGGCTCTTGTCGTAT
>CAKVKI010000022.1 GCA_934754975.1 uncultured Alistipes sp.
CGTCGATCACCGACACGTCGAGGTCGCCGTACATGGTCATGGCCAGCGTGCGGGGGATCGGCGTGGCGGTCATCACCAGGATATGGGGCGGCTGTTCGTTCTTGGTCCAGAGCCGGGCGCGCTGCTCCACGCCGAAGCGGTGCTGTTCGTCGATCACCACGAATCCGAGGTTGGCGAACTGCACCCGGTCTTCGATCAGGGCGTGCGTGCCGAGCAGGATATCCACGTCGCCCGATGCGATCCCTTCGAGCGCCAGCCTGCGCTCTTTGGCTTTCGACGATCCGGTGAGGATGGCCACCTTCACGTCCATGCCTTCGAGCATGCGCGTGATCGTTGCGAAGTGCTGGCGGGCGAGGATTTCGGTCGGGGCCATCATGCAGGCCTGATAGCCGTTGTCCACGGCCAGCAGCATCGACATCAGCGCCACGAGGGTCTTGCCGCTGCCCACGTCGCCCTGCAGCAGCCGGTTCATCTGGAATCCCGTCACGGTGTCCTGGCGGATCTCCTTGATGACCCGTTTCTGGGCTCCGGTGAGCGGGAAGGGGAGTTTTTCGGTATAGAAGGTGTTGAAGACCCCGCCGACCTTCATGAACAGAAAGCCGTTGTTCTTCGACAGGCGTTCCGTGCGGCGCGACTGGACGTTGAGCTGGATGCCCAGCAGCTCGTCGAACTTGAGCCGGTACTGCGCCTGTTTGAGCAGTTCGGCCGACTGCGGGAAATGGATGTTGTAATAGGCGTCGCGCAGCGGGATCAATCCGTAACGGGTGCGCACCGCCTCGGGCATGTAGTCCGTGATATGGTCTTTGACCAGCGCCCATGTGTTGCAGATGATCTGGTACATGCCTTTGGCGCCGAGTACGTTCGAGAGCTTCTCGGTCGAAGGGTAGATGCCCTGCATGCCGCTCTCGGCCTTGCGCGAAAGGGCCTGCTCCATGGTCTCCAGTTCGGGGTGCGCCATCGACAGGAGGCCGCGGTAGAACGACGGACGTCCGAAGATGAGGTATTCGCGCCCGACCTCGACGCGCTTTTCGATCCACTTGACGCCCTGGAACCAGACCAGCTCGGCCGATCCAGTCGGGTCCTGCACATAGGCCGTGAAGCGTTTTTTACGCCCCGTACCGGCATAGGCCACACCCGTTATGCGGGCGCGGAACTGCAGGAGCGTGGGCGCGTCTTCCGTGATTTCGGCGATGCGGTAGATTTTCGTGCGGTCGATATAACGGAACGGATAGTGGCTCAGCATGTCGCCCAGCGTGCGGATGCCCAGCTCCTTGTCCAGAAGCTGGGCGCGGGCTTCGCCGACGCCGCCTACATATTTTATCTCGTTGTCCAGATACTCCACACGACAAATATACGAAAAAACGAATAATCCCTACCGTGTGTACCGCTATTCCTTTCGCCGATTGTCCGCCGGAGATGTTTCGGACAGCAGCGCTTGGGTATGGCGGATCAGTTCCGGTCCGCCGGGGGCGCCGTGTCCCGGCACGACGATCCGTGCATCGGGAAACCGTACGAGCAGGCTGTCGAGCGTCGCGGGCCACGCTGACGGCACTGCGTCCGAGAGGTTGCCCGCGTTCTGCGCCGCCATCTCCTTGACCATGCATCCCGCGAAAAGCAGTTTTTCCGACGGAATCCAGACGGCGATGTTGTCCTCGCTGTGGCCGCCGCCGAAGTAATAGCAGCAAATCTCCGTGCCGTGCAGGTCGAGCCGCAGCGAGTCGCCGAATCCGGTGTCGGGAACGGGCTTGCCCTCCCTTTGCGCGATGCTGCGGGTGAGGTGGTGGGCATAGGACTTCACGCCCAGCGTTTTCAGATACCCTAGCCCGCCCATGCAGTCGCTGTGCCAGTGGTTGGGCACGAACGTCGTGACGCGGGCGCGGAGCTTTTCGGCCGCCCAGTCGGTCAGCGTTTTGGTCTGCGCATCGTCGACGGGCGTATCGAGCAGCACGGCTTCGCCCTCGCGTACGATCAGAACGCCGTTCGACGGCACGGGACCGTAGCCTTCGATTTCGGCGACGGCCGTGTAAAGATAAATGCCTTCGGCAAGACGTTCGGCGGTTATGTCGTTTCCGATGTCGATATGTCGGGGCGTGCAGGCCGCTGCCGTCGCTGCGAGCAGCAGTGCAAAGAGGAAAGGTCGGAGTCCGGGCATAATGATGAGTTGTATTTTGGCCGTAAAGATACTATTTCCGGCGCTGTTTCGGCAGGCCGGGAATAAATAGAACGGTTTTGACCGGAATACGGCCTATTTCTCCTCTTCCAGCGTGACGTCGACGCCGGTGCGGGCGAACCCGCCCCGGTACCAGCCGTCGCCCTTTTCCGTGCGGTCGGCTTCGGTGAACGTCACCTCGACGCTCTTTTCGGCGAACTGGCCGCCGTTTTCAGGGCCGTCGGTGTCGGTGAAAACGAGCTGTGTTTCGGGCGAAAATTCCACGGTCGAAATGTCGTAACTGCCGTCGGACGAAGTGCGCACCTCTTTGCTCTCGTTTCCGTCGCTCCGGACCTGGATTCCGGGGATGGGGGTGCCGCTTTTGTCGGTTACTTTTCCTTGAACGCGGGTGTCGGCGCGCGGCGTGCCGTACATGTCCACCGGTTTTTTGCAGGCGGCGGATGCAAAGCCCAACAATGCCAACAGGAAGTAGGACAGACGTTTTTTGAGACTGGTTTTCATGGTGCGCAGGATTAGGGATCCTCCGAAATATAGCGAATTATTCGCAGTTCGCAAAATTGTGTGTTATCTTTGCCGAAGATAAACTCCGGCTTAGACAGGCGGCGTCTCGGCATAGCCGATTTTCGGCTCTGCGCTCGACTTGCACTGTCTTTGTCAAAGATATTTTCGCACGGACAGGCCGTGTCCCGGCGGTATTCGGAGAAATCCGATGCTGCGACGGGGCGGCGATGTCTTTGCGTTGCAAGCGTGAACGATTATGAATCTTTCGGAATACAGCCGCCGTCCGAGCGGCGAAGTGCGCATCGGACGGGTGGTGATCGGCGGCGGGCGGCCTGTCGCCGTGCAGTCGATGACCAATACCGACACCAACGATACCGAGGCCAGCGCGGCCCAGATCGAGCGGATCGACCGTGCGGGCGGCGGGATCGTGCGTCTCACGGCGCAGGGCCGCCGCGAGGGCGAGAACCTCGCAAACATTGTACGGAGAGTGCGAGAGGACGGTTTCGACACGGCGATCGTCGCCGACATCCACTTCGTGCCGGAGGTCGCCGCCATCGCCGCGAAATATGTGGATAAGGTGCGTATCAATCCGGGCAATTACCGTACGGACCGCGGCGAGCTGGAGGCCCTGATCGCCCAATGCCGCGAGCGGGGCGTCGCGCTGCGCATCGGCGTCAATCACGGGTCGCTCTCGAAGCGCGTCTTCGACCGCTGGGGCGATACGCCGCAGGGCATGGTCGTCTCGGCGATGGAGTTTCTGCGGGTCTGCAAGGCGCAGGGATTCGATCAGGTCGCCGTGTCGATGAAGTCGAGCAACACGCGGGTCATGGTCGCCGCCTACCGTCTCTTGGTCGAAGCGATGGACGCCGAAGAGATGCACTATCCGATTCACCTGGGCGTTACCGAAGCCGGAAACGGCATCGAAGGGCGCATCAAGAGCGCCGTGGGCATCGGGGCGCTGATGGCCGACGGCATCGGCGATACGATCCGCGTCTCGCTGACCGAAGCGCCCGAAAACGAAATACCCGTCGCCGAACTGCTGGTGAAGCATTTCGCCCGGCGGCCGGGCAAATTCCCCGTACTGCATCCCGAACGCTATTCGCCGACCGAATACCGCCGCCGTACGAACGTCGCGGTGCCGGTCGTCCACACCGAACCGCTGGAGGGCTTTTGCGTGATCGAAGCCGTGTCGGAGAATCCGACGGCCGAACTGCGGGCCGCGATCCTGAACCTCGACACGCCCCGGCCCGTCGTGGTCAAACGCCGTTACGAGGAGACTTCGCCGGAGACGCTGGCCGTCAAGGCCGCCGCCGACCTGGGCGTGCTGTTTCTCGACGGATTGGCCGACGGCATCTGGATCGACGCGCCGGGTTTCGCGCAGGAGGAGATACGCAATATCGAACTGATGATCCTGCAGGCCGCGCGCGTGCGCTTCTCGCACACCGAATATATCGCCTGCCCGAGCTGCGGCCGCACGCTTTACGACATCGAGAAGACCCTCGCCGCCGTCAAGTCGCGCACGTCGCACCTGAAAAACTTCAAGATCGGCGTCATGGGCTGCATCGTCAACGGTCCCGGCGAGATGGCTGACGCCGATTACGGCTATGTGGGCGCCGCTCCGGGGCGCATCACGCTTTACAAAGGCCGCACGGTCGTCGAACGCAACATTCCGCAGGAGGAGGCCCTCGACCGTCTTGTCGAACTTATCCGGGCCAACGGCGACTGGGTGGAGCCATGACCATTCTGCCTTTAGCATACCTGCCCTCGGTCGAATACTTCGCGCACCTGCTGCGCGGAGGGTGCGTCGTCGATCTGGGCGAACACTTCGTGAAGCGTTCGGAGCGCAACCGCGCCCGGATTCTCGCCACCGACGGCGTGATGGAACTGACGGTGCATGTGCGCAATGCCAACCGTCCCCGCCAGCCGGTGCGCGACGTGCGGATCGACTATTCGAAACGCTGGCAGCACCAGCATTGGGGTGCGCTGACCGCTTCGTACAAGGGATCGCCCTATTTCGATTTTTACGCCGAATATTTCGAACCTTTCTACCGCCGGGAGTACGGATTCCTGGCCGATTACAACCGCAGTCTGCTCGAACTGCTCTGTGCGCTGGCGCATGTCCCGGTGCCGGACTTTTCCGAGAGCTATGTCGATGCCGCCGCCGGGGACCTCGACCTGCGTCCCAAGCGCAAAAAAGAGGGTCCGGCGTTTATCGCCGAACCCTATGTGCAGGTCTTTTCCGACCGCATGCCTTTCCAGCCTAATTTGTCGGCTGCGGACTTGCTGTTCGCCGAAGGACCGGCTGCCGTTTCGGTTTTAGCACGTTGCCTACTCTGAGCGTTACGCTGTCGCTCTGCGCTCCTGCAAGCACTTTCACCTTTACGATGCCCTGTACGTCCACCGAGTCCGAACGGTACTGACAGGCGGCGTATTCGGTCATCGCCACGGTATCCGCGCCCACCAGCAGCGTCGGCGCTCCGACCGACGAGTAGACGCTGAAAGCCTGCCGGTCGCGGTCGCGCAGCCTGCGCCGCTTATCGACGATATGCAGCGTCGGCTCCTGCTTGTTCCACAAAGCCCTGTATAAATAATATGCGTCTTTGCGTTCGCGGCGGTCGATCGTCACCAGCCCCGCGCCGTTGATGCCGTAGGGACGGCGCGCCGAACCGTAATCGAACATGTTGTTGATCCACGTGCCCCAGAAGAGCGAATCGTTCTGCAGGTTGCGGGCATATTCCTCGTGGAAGCGTGTCTGATGCTCTTCGGGCATCCAGTTCGACCGGGGCGCGGCCTTGGCCGTGTAGCTCTTGTGTCCGATGAAGCCGCTGCCTCCGTAGCATACGCCCGAACGGAGATTGGACCAGTTCTTCTGCAGCTGGTTGCGCCATACGGCCACGTCGTCGGTCGAGCCTTTGCGCCAGCCGACGTCCTGCCGCCAGACGATCAGGTCGGTGATGAAGTTGATGCCGCCGTTCTGGTCGCTGCACGCCACCGTCGGGCGCGAACGGTCCATTCCGTGCGCCGTGTCGTTGAGCCGGCGCAGGTAGGGCGTCACGTCGTCGCCGCGCATCCAGAGCCGCGAGAAAATGCCCCACATCATTACCGAAGGGTGGTTGTAATTCTGGGCGATGATCTCCTGCAGCTGCTGTATTCCGTTCTGCTCGAACTGCGGCGTGGCGAAATAGGCCACGTCTCCCAGGAACGAGGAGCGGTGCAGCGGAACATCGACCCAAACCAGCAGCCCCTGTTCGTCGCAGCGGTCGTAGAGGTACTGCGCATGCGGCATGACGGCCGAACGCAGGGCGTTGGCCCCCAGGTCGCGGATCTGCTGCAGGTCGGCGTCGTAATCCTGCGGCAGGATCGCGCCGCCCGAAATGGTGTTGTCGTGGTAGAGCGTCACGCCGTGAACCGGAATACGCTCGCCGTTAATCGTGAGACCGCCCGTCGTGGTTACCTGGATATTCCGGAATCCCGTGCGTACCGTTACGCTGTCCGTGACGGCGTCGTCGCCGATGCTGGCCGTCACCCGGTAGAGCGCCGGAGAGACGGGGTTCCACAACTGCGGATTGTCGATCGAGAAAGGTATTACGACGGGTTTCCCGTCGAGACGGGTTTTCTGCCGTTTGGTGAAGACCTTGCGTCCGTCCGGGGCCGTAATGTCGAGCGTCAGCATGCAGGTGCTTTCGCCTGCCGAAGTGAGGTATATCTCCGCCTCGCCTTCGACCAGCGCGCTGGTGACCGAATTCTGGCGCACGAGTACTCCCTCCGAACCGAGGTGAAGCGGCGAAACGGCCGTCTTTTCGGTCAGGATCAGCTCCGCTTCGCGGTAAATGCCGCCGTAAAGGTTCATATCGGTCGATGTGGGCAGTACGTCGTCGCGGCTGTTGTTGCTCACCACGACCAGCAGCGCATTGTCTTCGCCGAAGCGTATCTTGTCGGTGATTTCGAAGGTAAAGGCCGTGGAGCCGCCGCGGTGTGCGCCGACATGGTAGCCGTTCACGAAGAGGTCGGCGACGCTCTGCACGCCGTAGAACTTCACGAACAGCCGTTTCGAAGCCCATTCCGAGGGTACGTACATGTCGTTCTGGTAATTGGCGGTCGTTTCGAGGAAATAGCCGCCGGCTCCGGTGTCGGTATTCCAGGTGTGGGGCAGGGTTACGTGCCGGGCGTTGTCGCTGCTGTTCTCCGACTTGAAGAAGAAACGCCAGCCTTCGTTCAGCGGAAATATCTCGCGGGCCTGCGCCGCAGCGCAGAGGGCGAGGAGCAGGAGTGTTGCTATGTATCTTTTCATGGTTCCCGAATTATTATGCGTCCGAATGCAAAGATAATACAACATCGGCTTAAAATCAAATTTTAGGGATGTACGCTGCCCGGCGGCGCCGGGAGGGAATCTGCGTTCGGACGGATGCCGTCGTGCGAATAATCGCTGCCTGCCGGCGCTTCAGCCGTATTGCAGTGCGGATTTGAAACGGCAGACGGCCGGAAAGACTGCCGGCGGGGAAGCTGAATCCGTGTCCGCGGCGGCGGAATCCGGGCGAACCGGAAGAACATTGCGGAGGTCCCGGATAAAAAAAAGCGGCAGACCGCGCCTCTTCGGTCTACCGCAAGCAGGAATGTTACTTGAAATGGGAGTTGTTGTTAACCAAAAAACTTTGGGATGTGCTTCCTGCTTTGGGGAATTTGTTTCCCGCGCTCCCGGCGCCGCCCTGAAGGCCGGCGCCGGAATAGCGGAAAAGGGGGATTACTATTTTTTGTTATCGAACGTCAGCGTAATGTTCATCGGGTACTCTTTCTTTGCGTACTGCTCGGTTGCATCCAGCGAATACTTGTAGGTGAAGGTTACCTGAATCTGAGCCGTTATTTTACCGCCCAGCAGGTCGTCGGATGCGGCGACAGTCATTTCACCGGTGGCCGGGTCGAATTTGAAGCGCGCGAAGTCTTGCGTGCCTACGGCGCTCGAGTACGAAGCCTCCCCGAACTTAACATCGAAGTCGTATGCGCCCGTTGCGAAAGCCGTTACGCCGTTTACATCAACCAACTCATTGCCGAAGATGTCGCGCGGACGCATCTCTTTCGGAGAGCCGTAGTTTTTAGCGGCCAGTACTTTCTCCCAAACATTGACAGTTGCAGCCGTCTTGACAGTTATCGGCGTTGCGAGTGTGTTGAAGTTTGTGCCCCAGCTTGCGATGTCGATCGGGTTGGTGAGGATAACCTTGAAGGTCTTCGAATGGACGGGCAGACCCTCGTAAGTCATCTCGGCAATTACGTCTACGGAGTTCAGACCGCAGCCGTTCCAGTTCATAGTCCAAGTTTCCGGCAATGTAACGTCGGTTCCGTTGGTGATAGCCGGTACCGGAGTTACCGAAGGCGTCGTTGCAGCCAGCGAGAACGTCAGACCGACCTTCGCAGGATTGGCATCCTCAGGATATTTTGCATTGTAGGCATTGGTCAGGGTGATGGTTTCGACCGCGAAACTGTTGCCGCTCTTGTCTGCCGTACCCATGACTACTACATTGCCCTCGGCATTGAGGCTGGTGCCCTTGGCCAGATAGAAGCCCTGATCCTTGTTGATCGTTACGCTGCCCTCGATTGCGATCGAGAAGACTGCATCGGCGATCTTGTAGCAAGCGTCCTCGGGTGCCGTGAAGGTATAGGACTCGGCATTGTCGAAGTCTACATAGCTGCGCTGGAAGTCTACGCACAGACGGTCGCGGACAGCGCTGCTTGCGCCCTGAGCGATTCCGTTGTAACGAACGGATGCTTCGAGAGCCTGAGTCGTGGCGTTCTTCTGTTCGTTGTTCTCCATTTCACCGGCCTTGCTGGTCTGGCGCATGAAGGCGAGGAATTCATCGGCATCGGCGAAGAAGGTCTGATCATCGGGAAGCAGTTCGTAAACGGCTTCTTTCGCAAAGTTTTCCTGTGCGATAACCGTCAGTACCTTTCCTCCATAACTTGTGATCTTGGCCTCAGGCATATTCAGCGTATATTTGAGATCGGTAGGCAGACCTGTGAAGGTGATCTTGCCTTTCAGCGTTATCTCCTCGGCCTGACCGAGAGCTATGGTCTTCTCGATATCGAGCGTACCAGAGCCGCCCTTATAACCGCCAATCCAATAGTCGAAGAACTTGGCGTCGCCGTCGGTGTTGATCGTCGGGAGGTTTACGGACTGAATCTGGATGCCCTTGTTAACCGTTCCGGCTTCGTCGCCGTAGGTGACGGTCCATGCGTTATCTGCTTCAACCGAGGTTTTGAACAGGTCGTACTGAGCCTTTGTGAGTTTATTAGCTCCTGCAGCATCGAAGACGATGTTCCGGATAAGATAAGCGCCATTCGTCGAGTAAATCGAGTAGTTCCATGTAGCGCCGGCATTGAGGTTCTCGATGGCGGGCAGCTGGAAGGGCTTGAGGGTGGTCGTTGCGGTATAAACATCGCCGTTGTTTGTCGCAATGTTCGTAGTTCCGTCAACAGCGTGGATGGCGGCTTTAACCTGATCCTCGATGGTTTTTCCTACGTTGGCAGGAACACCTTCCTCGATCGTGATTTCAACGAGTTTTCCTTTAGCCTCGGCATTCTTCATCGGATCGGCGGGATCAAAAGTGACCTTCGTCATATTCGGACTAATGGTCCACTTTTCGCGGGTGTAGACGGGCGTTGCATCAAGTTCTACGTCCCATTTGCCCTGCTCGGCAGCTTTCTGGAGCGAAATGATAGTCTTTCCCATCTTGTAGGCGAAGAAGTATCCGTCGAACATGGTCAGCGGCTCTTTTTGATTGTAGATCATTTCGTATTCGGCGCCGGCAGCGGGGAACTCAACGAATTTTTTCTCCTCGCCTTCTTCCTTGGCAAGGACAATGTTGTCGATAACGTTGTCGTCGTCACCTACCGTAGGAATGTAAGCGGTCGTGTATTCGATTCCGGTGTCGACCGACGACTCTTCATCGTTGGTTGCCGACGAATTGCTGGCCACTTTCAAGGCGATAGCATAAGTCTCGGCGTCTGCCGAAGGAACTGCATCAGACGGGTAGATGTAATCCGTGCTTACGAACATTGTGATCTTACCGTCTTCGGAGCCTACAACATCGCCTTCGATCTCGAACTTGGGAGCCTCGGCGCGCGTAACCTTTTCGGGAATGAACGAGAATACATTTTTCGTAGCGTTATGCTGAGCAGCAAGTTTTGTCGCCAGCGTTTTGGGCGAAACGAGGAATGTCATCTGACTCTTAGCGCCCGTTGTCAGACGAATGGTCTGGTCGTTTGCAGTGAGGACAATACCGCCGAAATTAGCGATGCCGTTGATGTTCTTGGGAACATAAACCAGCGATTGAATACGACCGGCGAGGTCGCTGATTTGGCCTTCGAGTACGCTAAGACGCTCGTTGAGGGCGTCGATCTGGCCCTGAAGGTTTGTTGAGAGCGCATCGAGTTTCGATTTCAGCTCTTTGCCGATAAGGCCGTCCTCGGCAAGGGCCGAAGTGATAATGCCGTTTACTCCGTTCAGGAATTCCGTGCATTCTGCGTTAAAGGTGCCTTTCACCTCGGCGAGTGTTGTTTTGGCGTCGATGGCCTCCTGCAGACGCTGCTCGAGCAGAGCCAGCGTGCCGCCGTTCTTGGTCATCTCCTCCATCCACGCCTTGAGCGTGCCGATTTCCTCTTCGGCGGCGTCCATGCGGCCTTCGATGCCGGTTTTGAATTCACCGTAAGTCTCGAGGAATTTCTCGTAAGTCTCTTTCAGCAGGTAGTTGTCGAGCATGGCTACCACGTCGGCTTTGGCGGCGTCGATATAGCCCTTGACCGTCTGACCTTCGGGGAACCCGGCGCAAAGGGCCTGCAGTACCGAAACAGCCTCGGCATTCTTCGCCAGAGCTTCGTTCGTCGCTTTTGTGAAGGCGTCGTAGTCCGACTGGTTCACCTTGCCGGCGATCTGCTCCTTCATCGTCTCGATCTGGGCCTTGATGGCGTCGATCGCTTCGTTGCAAGCCGTAATCTTGGCATCCAAAGCAGCAATTTCGCCTGCGAATTTGGAATCCAATGCCGCCAGTTTCTGATCGATCACCGTCTTGGTGTAGTAGTTGGCGGACAGATCGTCGGCAACCTTTTTGATCTCGGCTTTGAGGGCCGTATTGTAACCTTCTACTTTCGTACTCAGGGCGTTCAGGTCGCTTGTGAGTTTCTTGATATCTGCATCGTGGGTGTCTTTCAGCGACTTGATCGATGCTTCAAGTGCGCTCTTTGCTGCTGCCAGATCCGAAGCCTGTTTTTCCAGGGCGGTCTTCAACTCTGCGTCGGCTGCTTTATAAGCGGCTTCAAGTGACGTGATCGACGAGTTGATCGCGGTGATCTGCTGCTCGACGCTGGCGAGCTTGCCCGTTTCCAACTGGTCGATACGACCGTTCACTTTGTCGATATCGTCGTCGTAGTCTTTACAACCGACACCGGCTAACATTGTTCCCGTTAAGAACAAAGTGTATGTTATGTTACAATATGATTATTAAGTAGTTGGCATTTTATACAAAGGGGCGGTTTACACAATGGTTTACAAACCGGCGCCGGTTTTCGGATCTTTTCGGACCGGGCCGGGGATTTGCCAGACCTGTTTGTTGGCGCTGATGATTTTGTCGGTGTCGAACTCCTTGAGGTAAGTTTCGATCTCCGCCGGATTGCGGCCCATGTTCTGGGCGATCAGCGGCAGGGGAACGTCGGCGTGATAAAGCCGTGACGCATAGGTGTGGCGGGCCGAATAGAACGTGATTTTCCGCGACAGGCCGATGCGTTTCGCCGCGCGCTGCAATCCTTGGTTTATCACGTTGTTGGCATAGGTTATACGTTCGAATTGACGTTCGGGGTCATCATCGGAGTAGATCGGAAAAACAAAGTCGTTTCCGCTGCCGCCTTTCGCCGTCCGGGCGAACGGTTTCATATAGGGCCAGGCCACCCGCTGTTCGACCAGAATGTGAATCGGATGCTGCGTCTTGGCGCGGACGATGTTGATTTCGTAAAAAGCGACCCTCTCCTTATGCGCTTCGGCATACCGGGAACCGCAGGCCGCGCAGTCCCGGTCGTATTTCTCGCGGTCCGGAATTTCCATGCACACGAGGTCTTTCCACTTCAGGCGGGCCAGATCGACCAGCGCCAGTCCTTGAAAAATATAGGAGCAGATGAACATCGAGAGCGCAAACTGCTCGGCGTCGAACGCCGCCTGCCGCTCTTCGCCCCTGGGACCGCGGCACGGAGTGCGCCAGCAGCGTCTTTTCATCGTCCGGGGATCGGGCCTCTTCCGGGTCTTATAATAATATGTGTCGAGGTAGTAGCGGATCAGGCTGTTGAGTTCGTCGGTTTCGAGCGCCCGCTTGGCGGTCCGCACGTCGAGCCGGCGGCTGAGCCGGAAGCGGTCGAACGGATTGGTGTTCAGCAGTCCGTTCTGGCAGGCGTAATTCATCAGCGCTTTCAGGGCGCTGAAAAACCGTTTGATGCTCGTGTCGGCATAACGCGTATGCAGGTACTCTTCAAATCCGCCGAGCCATGCACTGTCCACGTCGAACAGCTCGACGGTCCGGTTCTGCGAAAACCGTTCGATGATATGGAGCAGCGTCCGGTATCCGGCGGCCGTGTTGTGCTTCTGCAGCGTGTCCCTGAAATAAGCGATTCGTTCTTCGAAGAGGTCGTACAAGTTTTTTTGCGGCGGGGATCTCCGCACCGAGGCTTCGAATATGCGCTGCACGGAATAAGGCGTCCCCTGCCGTTCGAAATCCAGGACGTTGTTTCTGAGCGCCGTCAGTTCGGAACCGATAATGGCGTTCATGTTCGGGGCCAGCGGGTGCCGTCCGCGCACCTCCCGTTTCGCGGCGTTCCAGAATTTCGCCGGACAGGAGAGCCCCGTGCTTTTGTATTTGCGCTTGCTGTTGTAGCAGACCCTTATCAGGATGGGGTGTTCGCCGTTGGCGAGGGTCTTCGATTTGTAAAGGACCGCAGTGACGGTCGCCTTGGGAATTTTCATGTTTTCCGGTTTACGCTATGGTTTACAAAATGGCGGCCGAACAGCCTGAAAACAGCCGCTCGGAATTTATATAGGGTTGATAAACAACGAATAATCCGTCCTGTCTCTGCGAAAGAAAACACAATGAAAAACCCTCTCCGGGAGAGGGTTTCGTGCCGTATCTGCGTCGGCGGCTCAGCCTTTGCGCTTGTAGCGCGAGGGGCTGGTGCCGGTATGCTGTTTGAAGTATTTGCCGAAGAACGACTGGGTCGAGAAGTTGAGGTGGTAGGCGATCTCCTGAATGCTCATGCCGGAGTATTTGAGCAGCGCCTTGGCCTCCAGAATCACCGATTCGTCGATCCAGCGCGCCGCGGTTTTGCCGCTCACCTCCTTGACTACGGATGAAAGGTATTTGGGTGTGATGTTGAGCTGCTTGGCATAGAAGCTGACGTTGCGTTCGCGTTTGTTGTATTGCTGCAGCAGCGACATGAATTCGTCGAAGAGTACTTCGCAGCGGCCCTGTTTGATCTCGCTCGGCTGTTCGCGCTGGTTGATCTCGGTGATGATGTAGAACGCCGTGGTGAAAAGCGTGCGGATAATTTCGTGACGGTAACGCTCCTTGTCGCTGCGCAGCATGGTTTTGATGAGCTGGAAGAGCTGGCGGATTTGGTCCACGTCCTGCGGCGTGACCTCCAGCACGGGGGCTTTGCCGAAGCGCATGTAGACCGGCAGCGACGTCGAGAGGTCGATCTGAATCTCATTGACGAACGATTTGGAGAACGCCAGGAAGTAGGCCGCGGCGTTCGACGAACACTTTATCGTGCGGATGATGCTGTCGGGATTGAAAAAGACGATGGTGTTGGGTTTGACGTTGTAATTCTGCATGTCGATCGACACGGTGGCTTCGCCCGTCATCATGATGATGGCCGAAAAGCCGTCGATCGACGCCGGGTAGTCGGACGTCGTGTTGTTTTGCGCATCGAGTGTGGTGATGACCAGATCGTCCGACAGGTAGAAGACATCGCTCATCTCCTTTTTGATGCGTGAGATCGAAACTTTCCGCAGATTTTCACGCCCGCTTTCCCGCGTCGTCCGTGTCGTTTTGATACTATCCGCCATATCGTCGTGGTTTTTCCGACAAATGTAACAATTTTCGTCCGAAATCGCAAGAGCCCGGACGAAAAATAACGAATTCCGCCGGCAGGCGTCGTCGGAAGGAAACGGTTTTAAAGGCCGGAAACGGCGTTAGCCCTCGTGAGGGCACATCATGCGGAGTCCGCCGGCGATACACTCGATATGCAGCGGAAATTCGGCGCCTTTCTGCCCGTCTACGTCCGTCGGTTCGTTGACTGTCGATACGATGTCGAGCGAACGCACCTGCAGGTGGCGGACGATCTTCGGATTGCCCCGCAGCAGATAACGTCCCATGGCCAGCGTCGAGCGAAGGAAATTCTTCTTTTCAAGCATGATGCAGTCGAACAGGCCGTCCTTGACCGACGAGCGGCGTGCGAGGCGGAATCCGCCGGCCGTCTCGCCGTTGAAGACCAGTACCATCAGCGAATTGAAGTCGAAAGACTGCCCGTCGGCCACCACTTTGAGCGGGACGGCGTGCATCGCGCGCAGTTCCTTGACCCCTTCGATCAGGTAGGCCAGCTTGCCGATCTTGTGCTTGCGCTGGTCGGGCGTGCGCTGCGAAGTGGTCGTGAAGATGCCGAAGCTGAAGATATTGACGAAGTAGAGTCCGTTCACGCATCCGCAGTCCACGCGGTCCTCGGTTCCGGCGGCGATCTGCCGCGCCGCTTCGAGCGGCTGGTGCGACATGCCGAGCGCACCCGCGAAATCGTTGGCCGTGCCTGCGGGGATCACTCCGAGCGGAATGTCCAGCCCCTTGCTTTTCATGGCGTTGACCACGTAATTGACCGTGCCGTCGCCGCCGGCCACGACCATCAGGTCGATCTGCTCGTTGCCGTCGAACGGGTTGGCGCAGAAGTCGATCAGCTGCGGCCTGATGTCGTAGCCGTAAGCCCGGAATACCGTGCAGACGGTTTCGGTGCAGCGTTCGATTCTGCACTTGCCGGATTGGGTGTTGTAGAGAAAGACAGCGCTTTTCATAGGGATCGTTATTGCATGATCATCGCCTCCATGGCGGGTGAAATATACTCTTCATAGCCGTCGGCTCCGTCGGCGAGGATGAAATAAACCTTCATGCCGGGCATCGTCTTCACAGCCGCCAGCGCATCGTCGGCGCCCATCGCCAGGAACATGGTCCCCAGCGCGTCGGCTTCGGCGCAGGTCGGCGCGGCGACGGTTACCGACAGCAGGCGCGACACGGCGCTGCGGCCCGTGCGCGGGTCGATGGTGTGGGCTATTTTGTTCCCTTCGGCGTCGAGGTAGAAGCGGCGGTAATTGCCCGAAGTCGCCAGTCCGCCGTCGGTCAGGCGAATACGTTTCTGGACATATTCGCCGTCGGACATATTGCCGTCGAACGGGGTTTCGATGCCGATGCGCCACGGACTGCCCTGTGCGTTGACGCCTTTGCAGCAGACTTCGCCGCCGATATCGACGATATAATTGCGGGCGCCGAACGATTCCACCAGCCGGGCGAGCAGATCGACCGTATAGCCTTTGGCGATCGAATTGAAGTCGAGCTGTACGCGCGGATCGGTTTTCACCAGCCGTCCGTCCTCGATGCGGACCTTTTCGCGGCCGACGAATTCGAGGATCGAATCGAGGTTGGGATGCTCTTCGGCCTGCCTGCCGGCGAAGCCCCACGCTTCGACCAGCGGTTTGACGGTCACGTCGTAGCGGCCGCCGCTCAGGGCGCCGATGCTGTCGGCCAGGTGCAGGTTGAAAGCGATATGCCGGTCGACGCTGTCCGTTTCGTTGCGGTTGAGCCGGCTCAGCAGCGAGGTCGTGTCGAAGATCGACATCGACGCCTTGGCTTCGCGGTCGAGTTCCATTACGGCGGCGTAGAGCTTCTGCGGGGAGACGCCCTGCACGTCGGCCACGATGTGCAGCGTGGTGCCGAGCATCGCGCCGTCCACGGTGATGTAGGAGGGGCCGCCGCAGCCCCAGAGGACGGCTGCGGATACCGCAGCCCAGACTCCCCGAATCAGCTTTTTTGTCATAGAGTTCTCTTATCAGCCGCAAAAATAGTATTTTCCGGGAGATTCGGGAAATTTCCGCCGAAAAGATTGCTTCCCGGGGTGCGCTGAAAATGCACCGGCCGCGTGCGACTTCACATGGAAGAAAGGGGACAGGCGGACGATCCGGCACATGCCGCACGACCGGACCGGCGGAAAGGAACGGATTCTCGGAAACCGGGACGTTCCGATCCCGGTTCGGGCGGATACGGCGGTTTTCTGCGGCTCGGCCTGCAGCCGTATCCGCAAAAAGGCATCCGAAAAAGAATTTCGGATGCCCGGATAATCGTATCCTGCCGCGTTTTTACTCTTTGTTTTTCGTCAGATCGAAATCCAGCGGGAAGGCTTCGAACCCCTCCAGCGGAGCGCCGCCGACCTTCACCTCGTTCACCGCTAGCATAAAACCGAGTTCGCCCGATTCGACGGTGTAGGTGCCGTTCACAGCGGCGGAAATCGAAACTTCGATTTCGAGCGCAGGAGTCCCGGAAGCGGTTTGAGGCTCTTCGCCGCCCTCCGAAATCGTGAGTTTCAACGGTTCGGGCTTCAGCGCCATGGCCACGGCGGATTCGTCTTCGTTCGCTGCAGCCGTATAGGGTACTGCGTAAGTGACTTTCCCGACGGCGGCGACAATTTCATCCGCGCCCTCTTCCCCGACGATCCTGACGACCAGGTCGCGGATCGGGAAGTCCTCGAACTGCACCTCTTCGTCCGTAACCGTGGCCGAAAGTTCCGTTCCCGCAGGCTCTTCGGCGGCCGCGGCCAGCGGCGCCGCTTCGACTACTCCCATCGTTCCGTCGTATTCTCCGGTCACGAGGTCCGTTTCGGATGTCGGGGGCGGAGTATATCCGCCGTCGTTGTTGTCATCGTCATCGCAGGCTGTGAAGCCGCAGCAGGCCCCGGCCAGAAGCAAGGCTGCCATCCAGTTTTTCAAAATTATTCGTTTCATTTGTTGCGTCGATTTAAGTGTTAAATGAATAATTCCCCGGCCGGAGTTTCATTTTATAAACTGCTGAAATACAGTAATACTGCACGACGGATCGTATTTTTTTCGACACCTATAAAATAGCATCTTCGAACTATTTTTTGCGTTTTTCGGTCCGGGGGCAATAATTTTTTGAATTTTAATGCTTAATTTCCAATTAATTCGTAACTTTGCCGGACGCTCTGGCGTTATTCACAGTAAGGGGAATGCGTCGTAGAGTGGAACTGAATAAATTTCAAAAAAATGGCTTATTTAACAGCTGAGAAAAAGCAAGAGCTTTTCGGCCAGTACGGCAAGTCTAACACCGACACAGGTTCTCCCGAGAGCCAGATCGCACTGTTTTCGTACCGTATCAGCCACCTTACCGAACACCTCAAAAGCAACAAGCACGACTTCGGCACGCAGCGTTCGCTGCTGCGTCTGGTCGGCAAGCGCCGCGCGTTGCTGGAGTATCTGAAGGAGGTCGACATCGAGCGCTACCGTGCGATCGTCAAGACGCTCAACCTCCGCAAGTAATCCGCGAGGAAGAAATGAGGGCAATTCCCGGAAGGGGTTGCCTTCATTTTCGTAAAGACAACGATTCGAAAAACATTATAGGTTAAAATTTTTATGGAAGACAACAAGCTGTACAATGCAGTCCGCAAGATCATTACGCTGGCCGACGGACGCCAGATCGAGATCGAAACGGGCAAACTGGCCAAGCAGGCCGACGGCTCGGTGGTGGTCAAGCAGGGCGATACGATGCTCCTGGCCACGGTAGTAGCCGCCAAGGACGCAAAACCCGACACCGATTTTATGCCGCTCCAGGTGGAGTACAAAGAGAAGTACGCTTCGTGCGGACGTTATCCCGGCGGCTTCATGAAGCGCGAAGGCCGCGCCAACGACAGTGAAATTCTGGTCGCCCGCCTGATCGACCGCGCCCTGCGTCCGCTGTTCCCCGCGGATTACCATGCCGAAGTTTACGTGACGGTAAACCTCATTTCGGCGGATAAGGATATTCAGCCCGACGCGCTGGCAGGTCTGGCCGCTTCGGCTGCGCTGGCCGTTTCGGACATTCCGTTCGGAGGCCCCATTTCGGAGGTCCGCGTGGCACGCCTCGACGGAGAGTACGTCATCAACCCCAAATTCTCGGAGATGGATCGCGTGGACCTCGACATCATGGTCGGCGGTACGATCGACAATATCCTGATGGTCGAGGGCGAGATGAAGGAGGTTTCGGAAGAGGTCATGCTCGGCGCCATCA
>CAKVKI010000023.1 GCA_934754975.1 uncultured Alistipes sp.
GCGCACCGTGACGCTGGGCCTCAACCTCACGTTCTAATCCTCAAACCATGCACACGATGAAAAAGCTGTTTCTGATCCTGTCGGTCGCCGCGGGGCTTGTCTCCTGCGAGGATTTCCTGACCGCCGGAGACCCCAATAAGATCGACGCTCCCTCCTATTTCCGCAACGAGAGCGATCTGGAGGCCTATGCCAACGGATTTCTGCAAACCATGATCCCGACCGCCATTTCCGTGGCCACGGGCGACGCCCGTGCCGATTACATGGCCTGGCGCGGCGAGTGGCAGTTCCTCACCGACAACTTCGACGCCGACGACCAGTCGGGCTGGTCCACGGGCAGCTGGGAGGACCTGCGCAACATCAACTACTTCCTCGGCAATTTCCGCCGGGCTTCGGCCGCCGAGGCGATCCTCGACCATTACGAGGGCGTCGCACGCTTCTGGCGGGCCTGGTTTTACATGAACAAGGTCAAAACCTTCGGGGCCGTGCCGTGGTACGACCGGGAGATCGACTCCAGCGACCGCGAGGCGCTCTACAAGCCGCGCGATTCGCGGGAATACGTCATGCGCAAGGTACTCGAAGACCTCGATTTCGCCTCGACACACTGCATCACCAACGCCAAGCTCGAAGTCAATTCGGTGCGCATCACCCGCAACGTGGCGCTGGCCTTCAAGGCCCGCTGCTGTCTCTACGAAGGTACTTTCCGCAAATACCACGCGAACGACCCCTCGACCGGGAAGCCGTGGACGGCCGACGAGTCGGAGATGTACCTCCGGGCCTGCGCCGACGCCTGCCAAACGCTGATGGGCGAGGGCAAATATGCGCTGGTTTCCGATCCGGCCAAGGTCGCCACGCAGTACCGGAGCCTGTTCACCAGCGAGAGCGTCGCCTCCGGCGAGGTCATCTGGGCGCGCGCCTACGACGCTTCGCTCAACGCCACGCATATCCTCAATACCTATTTCGTGAATATGCAGTACGGCAGTTATTCGCTCACGCGCCAGTTCGTCAATACCTACCTCAACCGGGACGGCAGCCGCTTCACCGACAAGGCGGGGTATGAAAAGACCCTCTTTGCCGACGAGTTCGAAAACCGCGACTACCGCCTGATGCAGAGCATCCGCTATCCGGGCTATACGCGCAGGAACAACAACGTCAATACGCCGTACGCCCCCGATTTCGGCTACTGCGTGACAGGCTACCAGCCGATCAAATGGGTCATCGACGACACTTCGATGGACAGCAATACGGCTCCCTGCGCCACCTGCATTCCGATCCTGCGCTATGCCGAGGTGCTGCTCAACTACGCCGAGGCCAAAGCCGAGCTGGGCGAGTTCAGCGAAACGGTCTGGAACGCCACGATCAAACTCCTGCGCGAACGCGCCGGGGTGGACGGCGCGATGCCTTCGGTTTACGATCCCTATATGGCCGAATACTTCCTCAACACCACGACCGACATGGCCGTCTTGGAGATCCGCCGCGAACGCGGCATCGAGCTGCTGCTCGAAAACTGCCGCTGGGACGACGACATGCGCTGGGGCATGGGCCGGCTGCTGGAACGCCCCTGGTACGGGGTCTATGTGGGCGAGCTGGGCAAGGTCTACGACATAGACGGCGACGGTTCGGGCGACGTCTGCTTCGTGCGCGAAAATCCCCCGGTTGCCGAGCCGGGCGTGACCTACCGGGTGCTGGGCAGTGACTATACGCTTACCGACGGCGACAGCGGCTATATCGAGTGCTATATCCGCATGAACCGCAAGTGGGACGACAAGAAGTACGTGCGGCCGGTCCCGACCACGGCCCTCAACGACAATCCCGCGCTGGGACAGAATCCGGGCTGGAAGAAGAAATAAATTGCGAACCTGAAAAACGAAAATTATGAAACGAATATATCAGCTTTTGCTGCTGGCCGCCGGATGCGCAGCGCTGACGACGGCGTGCGGCAACGACGATGACAGCTACCTGGTCCGCGAGACGGATTCGATCCGCTTCGCCAGCTGTCTGGCCTCGTCCAGGCAGATCACGCTCCGCTGCAACGGCAGCTGGAAGACCGTGATTCCCGAAGATGCCGGGTGGCTTTCGACCTCTCCGTCCGAAGGCGTGAGCGGCGGTGGGTTCGAGTGGATCACCGTTTCGGCCACGCACAACCGCTCCGCCGAGCGTACCGCGACCATTTACCTCGAAAACGACGGCAGGCAGTACCCGATTACGGTCACCCAGGCCGACGGCGCCGTCGTTTACGGCGCGCCCTATGTCGAAGGCAACCTCATCGAGCAGGAGGCTTCTAAGTCGCGGCTCTGCTTCACCTATGCCAATGCCTACGGCGACGAAACGATCGACGTGAGCTGCGCCCTGGGCGGCGATTCGCAGGGCCTTTCGGTGGCCGGCGCTTCGGTGTCGCTCGTCAACGGCGGCGCTACGGTGGCGCTCGACATTGCGGGAACGCCGACCGTGCCGGGCTATGCGGCCTTCGCCGTGTCGGTGGACGGCGTGCAGATCGGTACCGCCCGCGCCAAGGTGTACGCCATGAGCGAAATGCCGGTCGAGGGGCTTCCCGTGACGTGGGAGTTCTGTCCCGTCAAGGGCAGTACCGAGGACGTCAATGCCCTGAAAGCCCGGCAGCCCGACTGGGTAACCGCAGCGCACAGCCTGGTTTCGGAGGACGGCCGCGCCTACATCACAGTCGTCGAAGCCGATGCCAAGACGGCTTCGGCGGTCAACAGTTGGGGCTACAACGACGGGCACGCCTACCTCAAGGGACTCTATACCGGCGATTACTGGCTGCAGAAGATTCCGGTGAAATACCTCGTTTCCGGCACGAAGATCAACTGCACGGGCAGCATCGGCGGTTCGGGTTCCGCAGCGGGATTCTTCCTGATCGAATATTCGGCTGACGGGCAGACCTGGCATCAGGCCGGCGGCGCGAAGAGCGGAACCTTCAACAACACCGAGGTGACCTACCATGTACGCGCTTACGACAGCCCGCTTTTCGAAGGCGAGAATACGGGCTATTTCTCGTACGACTTCCCCGTCGAAGTCACGATCAATTCGGGTACGCTCTGGATACGCTACCGGGTTTCGGCCAACGTGCGCATCACGGCGAACAATACGATCACCACGGGCGGCGGCGGTTCTTCGCGCCTGAAGGGAACCTTCTCGGTGTCGGTCGCCGATGAGAACATGAACTGATGAAAACAACGAACAGTATGAAAAAATACCTTACCCTGCTGTTGCTGGCCGTCGTTTCGGCCGCAACGGGCGCCGGATGCTCCTCGGACGACAAGCCGGTGCAGATCACCTCGCTCAAACTCAACGAGAAGGACCTGGAACTTACCGTCGGGCAGTCGTTCCAACTGCTCGCCGCGACCCGTCCTGCCGACGCCGGAGTCGCGCTCAAGTGGAGCTCTTCCGACGAGGAGGTCGCCACGGTCGATCAAACCGGTCTGGTGACGCTGCGCGCCTTCGGCACGGCCGTCATTACGGCTCGCTACCGCAGCTACTCGGCCCGCTGTACGGTCGCCACGCTGCAGGAGCCGCCGCTCGACCCTTCGGCGGCGCTCGCGGCTCCGCTCTCCGACGGGATCATCTACAGCAAAAACGTACTGCTGTACGCTCCCCGGCGCATCATGCAGGGCTTCGACCTGACCGAAAGCGGCAATATCTACTACTCGCAGGTCGGCTCCGACGGCGCGACGCTCAACATCTGCCGCGCCGCGGGTCCGGGCCTGAACGCGCAGGCCGACTATATGATCCTCAAGTACTTCGGCCACGGCACGCAGATCGTCGCCGAGGAGGCTTCCGACGGCAAAACCTACATCTGGCTCAACAGCAACGCTTCGGTGGACAGCAGCGGCGAATACGGCGACAACTGGTCCGTATCGCGTGTGGAGTTCGTTCCGGGCGCGACCTCCGACGCCGGCTATGCGGGCGAAACCTTTTTCCTCAACAAGGACGGACAGTACGACCAGCAGGTCTCGATCGACTTCGCGGCGCGCCGCCTGCTCATCGGTTCGCGCAGGTCGGGCGTGCGCTACTTCTGGATTTTCGACCTCGACCAGGCGCTGGCCCTGCCGCTCAAAAAGATGACGGCTACGGTGACGATCGGTTCGGCGGGGAGCGAACCCGTGATCCGCGAAATCGAGGCTCGCGACCTGAACGACTGCCGCGTGCTGGGCAGTTTCTCGGTGCCCGCCGGATCGGACAAGGAGAACGACGTCTACTCCTATTCGCATCAGGGACACGAAGTGGCGGGCAACTATGTCTACTTTTACGAAGGCAACGCCGTCGAGACGGGAGCCGATTCGTTCGAATCGAAAGCCTATGTCACGGTCTTCAACTACAGCGGCAGGATCGTCGTGCCGCGTACCGAAGTGGCGGCCGTCGCCGACAAGGCGGGACTTGCCGCCGCAGGACTTACCACGACGGGCTATGCCGAGGGCGAAAGCCTCAAGGTCCGTGGCGGCAAACTCTACCTGGGCGTGGCCTGCCGCGACGGATCGTCTTCCGACCGCCGGGCCAATATCCTGGTCTACGACTGCGTGCAGGGCGATTAACGGCCCTGTACTGCGAAACAGCGAAGCCGGGGAACACTCCCCGGCTTCGCTGTTTTATTCGAACGATTGTGGTTTTATCCGTGCGGACGGCGATTCCGCCTGTGCGCGTGCGGTCTTACTCGGGGCGGAGGCGGTTTTGCCCGCCTCTCCTGCCGCAGTTCCGCCGGTTTATATCGGCAGGTGGTCTTCGAGCGCGCGGCGCAGGTGGTCGCTGTCCAGGTGGGTGTATATTTCGGTGGTGAGGATGCTCTCGTGTCCCAGCATCTCCTGCACCTGGCGGATGCTGGCGCCCCCTTCGAGCAGGTGCGTGGCGAACGAGTGGCGGAACGTATGGGGGCTGATGTGCTTGTCGATACCGGCCCGCTCGACGGCCCGTTTGAGGATCGTGAAAACCATTACGCGCGTGAGCTGTCCGCCCCGGTTGTTGAGGAACACCACCTCTTCGCCCGAGCGTGCGCTGCGCCGCTCTTCGAGGTAACGCTGGATCTTGTCCCGCGCCGTGTTGCTGATCGGCACCAGCCGTTGTTTGTCGCCTTTGCCGATGACGCGGATGTACCCCTCGCCGAAAAAGAGATCCGAGAGCCGCAGCGAAGTCAGTTCCGAGACGCGCAGTCCGCACGAATAGAGTACTTCGAGCATGGCGCTGTCGCGCAGTCCTTTGGTCGAACGCATCTCGACGGTGGCGATGATGCTGTCGATTTCGTGGGTGGTGAGGATGTCGGGCAGTTGGCGGCCGAATTTGGGCGTATCGACGAACTCTGCCGGCGAAGTCTCGATCTGGTCGTTTACCAGCAGGAAGTTGAAGAAGCTGCGGATGCCGCACAGGCAGCGGGCCTGCGAGGTCTTTTCGCGCCCGTGTTCGTAGAGCCATGTCATATAACGCTCGATCATCGTTCCCTCGACCTTGCGGGGGCCGACGTCGTACTGGCGGAGGATGAAGTGTGCGAACTGGCGCAGGTCGCGCATGTACGATTCGACGGTATTTTCCGAGAGGCGTTTCTCAAGTTTGATATAGGTTCGGTAACGGCGTCCCGTCTCTTCCCACTTTTTCGTATTTTCTGCCATCCTTTGCCTGCTATATTCCGAGATTATCGCTAACTTTGTACGGGCGAAGATAAGTAAATTTTACATAATATGAACTATATAGCGTTAAATATTGCCTTTTTGGAGGATGAGCAGGCCGAAATACTGACTGCCGAACTGGCCGACTACCCTTTCGAGAGCTTCGAAACCGAAGACGGGACGCTCAAAGCCTACATTCCGCAGGAGCGGCTGGCCGACTGCAAAACAGAGGTAGACGCCCTGCTGGCCCGCTGCGGCGTGCAGGGACGCTATATCGCCATCGAGACCCAGAATTGGAACGCCGTGTGGGAGAGTAACTTCCCGGCCGTCGATGTCGAAGGCCGCCTGCTGATCCGCGCGCCGTTCCACGCTCCCGCTCCCGAAGGGGTTACGGAGGTGGTCGTCATGCCCAAGATGTCGTTCGGAACCGGACACCATGCCACTACGTGGCTCGTTTCCCGCGCCGTACTCGATCTGGGCGTCGCGGGCCGCCGGGGACTCGACATGGGCAGCGGCACGGGCGTGCTGTCGATCGTCGCCGTCAAGTGCGGTGCGGAGCATGTCGATGCGGTCGATATCGACGACTGGGCCGACGCCAACTGCCGCGAGAACATCGCCGCCAACGGTGCCGCGGACCGCATTGCGCCGATGCTGGGCGACGTGCGCCGCATCGCCGGACGGCATTACGGTTTTATCCTGGCCAACATCAACCGCAACATCCTTTTGGCCGACATGCCGGCCTATGCCGCCGCGCTCGACGCCGGGGGCGACCTGGTGATGAGCGGATTTCTGGAACCGGACGTTCCGGCGATCACGGCCTGCGCCGAAAAACTGGGATTAAAGCCCGTCGCGACGGCTGTGAGGGACGGCTGGGTGATGGTACACGTACGCAAACAGTAGGTGAAGACGTACAAAGGGCGCGGGGTGGTCCTCCATACGCTCAAATACGGCGATTCGTCGATGGTCGTCTACCTGCTGACCGACGCCGGAGGCCGCCGCAGTTACATGGTGCAGGGTGTGCGCAGCCGCAGCGGGCGCGGCTCGAAGCTGGCGCTGTTCCAGCCGATGTTTCCCGTCCAGTTCGAAGGTCTCGAATCGCCGCGCCGGCAGATGCACAGTTTCAAGGAGGTGCAGAGCGGATTCGTATTGCAGAGCCTGCCGTTCGACGTGCGTAAATCGACGATGGCGCTCTTCATGGCAGAGGTTTTGTATCGCCTGGTCAGGGAGTACGACGAACCCAACGAAGCGCTTTTCGATTTCGTGTGGAACTGCGTCGGGGCGCTCGATTCGATGGACGAAGGGGTGGCCAATTTCCACTTGTGGTTCCTGGCCAACCTGAGTCGTTTCCTGGGCTTCTGTCCCGGCAACGAATATGCGTCCGGCGACTGGTTCGATATCCGCGAGGGGCTTTATACGAAAACGCAGCCGCCGCACGTTAGCTACATGAACAGGGAGTGCGCCTGCATGCTGCGCGATCTGCTGGAGTGCGACGTGCGCTGCCTCTCGGAAATAGGCCTTAACCGCAGCCAGCGGGTCGAGTTCCTCAACGCCGTGCTGGTCTACTTCGGCTACCACCTCGACGCCATCAGCGCCGTGCAGTCGGTCCGGATTCTGCGGGAGGTTTTTTAGGAAAAGTGCAACAGAAAATAAAAGGGAAAGTTATGAAAAGGATGTTTATGATCGCCGTCGCATTGCTCGCGGCGTTTTCGCTTTCGGCGCAGGAGCCCGGCAAATTCCGGCTCGTGCGGCCCGATTCGACTCGTACCGGCAGTTTCCGGCTTCCCGATTCGCTTCGGGTCGGGATGTCCGTTCCCGACTCGCTGGCCCATATGTCGCCGTGGAAAACCGACTTCCGGACCGCTGCGCCGATGAAGGTCAAGCCGTCGGTGTCGATGACTTCGGTGGTGGTGATCCAGAAGGAGAACCTGCCGTCGCGCGTGACCGTGATCGACAACAACTCGCTGCGTCTGGGCCCGCATTTCAACCTTTCGAACGGTCAGGCGTGGAACTGGAGTCCGTTCCCCGATGCGTTCCTCGATGCGCGGACGCTTTCGTTCCCGATGCCCCGCTAGGCGGGGCGGATGCGCGCCGGCCGGCTCTCCGAACGCCTTTCCGGCGGTCCGGCGGGGCGCTCAGCCGAATACGAGCGTGAAGGTCACGCGGCTGTCGGTATTGGCCGTCAGGCGCAGCGACCCGTTGTGCAGCTGCATGATGCGGCGCGATACGCTAAGCCCGATGCCCGAGCCGTCGGGCTTGGTGGTGAAGAACGGCGTAAAGATATTTTCGGTTACTTCGGCGGGGATTGCCCCGCCGTTGTTGCTTATTTCGATCACGACGTTCTCTTCGGCGTCGATGCGCGAGACGATCTCGATGACGGCGCCGCGTCTGGTGCCGACCGCCTCGCGCGCATTTTTGAGCAGGTTCACGACCACCTGTCCCACCAGCGTCCGGTCGGCATAGACCATCGTATCGGCCGGGGCGACGTCGAGCCGGATGTCGATCCCCTCGGCCGCGATCAGGGACACGGCGTGTTCCAGCACTTCCCCTACTTCGACCGGAGCCTTCTGGGGCGCCGGGATCTTGGTGAAACGGCGGAACGTCTCGACGAACTCCGTCAGCCGCCGGCTGGTGGCCGAGATCGTGTCGAGTCCGTGCGCCACGTCGGCGTTCATCTCCCGGTCGATATGCAGCAGGGTGTCGCTGAGCGAGGTGATCGGCGCCAGCGAGTTCATAATTTCGTGCGTCAGGATGCGCGTCAGCTTGCTCCACGACTCGATCTGCATTTCGCTCATTTCGCTGTTGATGTCGCTCACCGCGATCACCCGCAGCAGCCGCTCTTCGAGCATGATCGCCGAGCATCCCAGCGAAAGGCTCATCTCTCCCGTTTCGGTTATGCACGACACATGGTGCTTTTCGCCCGGCCGGATGGCGGTCAGTACCCGGTAGGCTTCCGGGGCCGCCGGTTCCAGCTGCTGGATGTGGGTCATGCGCGGCAGTCCGAAGATGCGCAGCGCTTCGCCGTTGGCCTGGTAGACGCTTCCCGCATCGTTGATGGTGATAAGGCCCGTCCGGGCGCACTCCATAATCAATTGGTAGTAACGCTCCTTCTCTTCGGCGCGCAGTTTGGCGCGCACCATAATCTCCTTGATGCGGTTCAGGGCGGCGTTGAGCATGCCGTTATCCACCTTCGAGGAGTCTTCGTGGAAGCGGAACGTATAGTCGTCGTTGTCGATGGCGTTGAACATGAACGTCACGCGGCGGATCGAGTCGCTGTAAAGGCGCACGAGGCGGTATGCGGCGATTCCGATCATCGGGACGAAGAGAATTACGAGCGGATACCATGCGCCCGTGACCGACCAGCCCAGCCCGGCCGAAGCCCCTGCGAGCAGCGTCATGTAGCCGATCACCGGGCCGTAAGCTATTCCCTCTCGTTTCATAATCCGTAGCGTTTGATTTTGTTGTAAAGCGTCTGGCGCGTGATGCCCAGCTGCCGGGCCACTTCCGTCAGGTTGCCGCCGCAGCGGGCCACCGCCTGCTCGATCATTCCGCGCTCCATCTCTTCGAGCGTCGAAAATGCCGCCGCAGGAGCTTCCGCCTGCGTCGGGCGCAGCAGCAGCGTCGAGGGGCCGATTCGCCCGCCGTCGCACATGATGACCGCTTTTTCAACGGTGTGCTGCAATTCGCGGATATTTCCCGCCCACGGGTATTCGGTCATTTCGTACACGGCCGCGTCGTCGAAGCCGCCGATCGGCTTGTTGTATTTGGCGGCGTACCGCTGCAGGAAAGACTCGGCCAGCGGCAGGATGTCCTCCCGGCGCTGGCGCAGGGGCGGCAGGTCGATGTGGATGGTGTTGATGCGGTAAAGCAGGTCTTCGCGGAATTCGCCCTCCGCGACCATGCCGAACAGGTTGCGGTTGGTGGCGCATACCAGGCGGATGTCCGTTTCGACGGGCGTGTTGCTGCCCACGCGGACGACCCGGCCGCTCTGGATGGCCGTCAGCAGTTTGGACTGCAGGCGGGAGGGAAGGTTGCCGATCTCGTCGAGAAAGAGCGTGCCTCGGTGCGCCACTTCGAATTTTCCGGCGCGGTCGGCCCGGGCGTCGGTGAACGCCCCTTTGACGTGGCCGAACAGTTCGCTTTCGAAGAGCGTTTCGGGCACCGCGCCCATGTCCACGGCGACCATCAGTTCGTTGCGGCGGAGCGAACGGTTGTGTATTTCGCGCGCCAGCATCTCCTTGCCCGTGCCGTTCTCGCCCGTGATGAGGATATTGGCGTCGGTCGCCGCCACCTTCTCCACGATTTCGCGGATGCGGGCCATCGCGGGGCTCGCGCCCCAGAACATCGGCTGTTCGGCCGTCAGTTCGCGTTTGATCTCCTTGAGCTGCTTCACCTCGCGCTGCGAACGGACGAGGTTGTAGGCGTTGCGCAGCGAGGCTACCAGACGGTCGTTGTCCCACGGCTTGACCACGAAATCCACCGCCCCGTCGCGCATGGCCCTTACGGCCAGGTCGATGTCGGCATAGGCCGTGAAAAGCACGACCTTGACGTCGGGCCGCCGGGCGTGAATCTCCCGCAGCCAGTAGATACCTTCGTTGCCGGTGTTGATCCCCGCCGTGAAGTTCATGTCGAGCAGCACCACGTCGATCTGCTCTTCGCGCAGGGTCGTCGCCAGGCGGTTGGGTGTGGGCAGGGTCAGCACGCGGGCGAAGTATTTTTCGAGCAGCAGACGCAGCGCCGACAGGATGCTGCGGTTGTCGTCCACGATCAGGAGTGTTCCCTCTTTTGCCATGATTCTTGTCGTTTTCGGGTTAAAAATACGGTTTAAAATCGGAAAAAAACGCCGTTTTGTCCATAATTTTTACATGGATGTCAAAAAAATTGACACTATGGCTGCTGTGCGTTGTTTGTAATATATTGCAAATCAATGATTAGAAGTGTTTGGCATTGCGTTGGCATCCTCTTCGGGCAAAAGAAGAAGCCCTTATAAAACGCATGAAACGATTCCTTTTGATCCTTTTGTTGTCAATTTATTGGACACTCGCCGCGGCGCAGAGTCCTCTTCCCGCTGCTTCGGAGCCTGTTCGGGCGGCGGATACAACGGCGGCGGACGCTGCGGCATTCCCGGCGGCGGCCGACACGACGTCGATGGTTTCGGTGCAGACCGCCGGCCCTGCGGCGGGAACGGCGTCCGGCGCTGTCTCTGCCCGCATGACGCTCAACGACTGCATGGCCTATGCCGTCGAACACAGTCCCGCCGTGCGTCAGCAGGACTACACCAACCGTAATTACCGCCAGGACTACATCGAGTCGGTGGCTTCGCTCGTGCCGTCGCTGGGCGGAACGGTCGGCGCATCGACAAGTTTCGGCCGCTCGGTGGACCCCGAAACCAATACCTATACCGACGTTTCGAACCTTTCCAACAACTACTCCGTGTCGGGGCAGATGCCTCTCTTTGCGGGCCTTTCGGGCATCAACACCATCCGCGTGGCCAAGGCGATGCGCCTGATGGGCGTCGAAGAGCTGCAGCAGGCCAAAGACGAAACGGCCCTCAAAACCATGCAGGCCTACTTTGACGTGGTCTATTACACAGAGAGCGTGCGCCTCGCCCGCGAACAGCTGGAGACCAGCGCGGCCAATCTGGCCAAGAGCCGCAAGCTCCTCGAACTGGGACTCAAGAGCGCCGCTGACGTGGCCGAAGTCGAGTCGCAGTGCGCCTCGGACGACTACCTGCTGACCCAGCAGGAGAACAACCTCGAACTGGCTAAAATCACCCTCTCCGAAACGATGAATTACCCGGCCGACCGTACGCTGGAAGTCGATACCGATATCGCTATCGAAACTCCGGCGGGCGCGTCGCCCTTCTCCGACGTGCTTTCCTACGCCCTCGACAACAATCCCAAGGCCCGAAGCGCGGCTTACGACGTGCGTCAGTCGCGTCTGCAGTACTCCGCCGCCAAGGGCGGGCTTTATCCGTCGGTCTATGTCGGCGGCGGTTATTCGACCAACTTCTTTATGAGTCTCGACGACCGTTCGCAGTATCCCGCTTTCAAGAGCCAGTTCCGCGACAACCGGGGTTACTACTTTTCGGCGCAGCTGAACATCCCGATCTTCGGGGGCCTCTCGCGCCGTACGAAGGTGAACCGCGCCCGCAACAACTGGCGCATTGCCGAGCAGCGTCACGACCAGACCCTGCGCGCCCTGCAGAGCGAGGTGGCGCAGAACTACCAGCAGATGCTCGGCTTCGGCAAGGAGTTCGTGCAGGCTTCGAAGAAGAGCGCCGCGGCCCGGCTGGCCTACGACGCCGTCGCCGGCAAGTACGAACGCGGCATGGTCTCGGCCCTCGACCTGCAGACCGCGGCCAACAACCTGCTGCAGGCCCGCTCCGAGCGGCTGCGCGCACGGCTTCAGTACATCATCAAAACGCGCCTTGTGGAGTATTACAACGGCCAGCCCCTGATCCGCTAACGAAAAAACTCAGATAGAATGGACATCCGTATCGAAAAGAAAAAGGGCATTAAGGCCCTGTTCACCAAAAAAGGTATTCCCTATTTCGCCGGGGCGCTGTTCCTGGTCTTCGTGCTGTGGCTCGTGTTGCGCGACAACTCTTCGACGCTGCGCATCGACGCCCGCACGATCTCCACGGGGCAGGTCGTGCGCGGCGAATTCAACGATTATATCCGCGTCACGGGACAGGTGCAGCCCATTACCACCGTGCAGCTCAGCCCGCTGGAAGCGGGTATCGTCGAACGGCTGGTAGTCGAGGAGGGCACTTCGGTCCGCAAGGGCGACGTGCTGGTCGTGCTGAGCAATACGTCGCTGACGCTCGAAATCCTCAACAGCGAAGCCGAGCTGGCCGAGAAGCAGAACATCCTGCGCAACACGCTGATCTCGATGGAGCAGGAAAAACTCTCGCTGCGGCAGGACAAGGCGCAGCTGGACCTCGACGTGGCGCGCAAGAAGCGGGCGTGGCAGCAGAACGAGGAGCTTTACAAAAGCGCGCTGATCGCCCGCGAGGAGTGGCTTCAGGCCAGGGAGGATTACGAACTGGCCGAGAAGAAGCGCGAACTGAACATCGAGCGGCAGAAGCAGGATTCGCTCTACCGTTCGGTGCAGGTCGAGCAGATGGAGGAGAACCTCGACAACATGAAGCGCAACATGCAGCTGATCCGCGAGCGCATCGGCAACCTGAACGTCAAGTCGCCGATCGACGGCGAGGTGGGACTGTTGGACGTGGTGCTGGGCCAGTCGGTCTCGACCGGGCAGAAGATCGGCCAGATCAACGACCTCTCGGACTACAAGGTCGAGGCGCAGATCGACGAAAGCTATATCGACCGCGTCCGGGCGGGACTCGAAGCCACTTTCGACCGGCAGGGCACGGATTACAAGGTCCGCCTGCGCAAAGTCTATCCCGAGGTGCGCAGCGGCCAGTTCCGCGCCGACTTTACCTTCCTGGGGGCGCATCCCGAAAACATCCGCAGCGGCCAGACCTACTACCTGCACCTCGAATTGGGCCAGCCGACCGAAGCGGTCATTATCCCCCGCGGATCGTTCTACCAGACTACGGGCGGCGCGTGGATCTACGTTCTCTCGCCCGAAGGCGACAGGGCATACAAGCGCCCCATCCGCATCGGCCGCCAGAACCCGCAGTATTACGAAGTGCTGGAGGGGCTGGAGCCGGGCGAGCGGGTCATTGTCTCGGGCTATGAAAATTACGGCGCCAACGACGTGCTGATCCTCAGTAAATAACTCCTCCTCTCAAACCCGATAAAACAGAAGAAAGATATGTTCCGGCAACTCAACTTCCGCTCGTTTTTCAACTTCTTGGGCCGCAACAAACTCTATGCGGCGATCAACATCTTCGGCCTCTCGGTCTCGCTGATGTTCGTGATCCTGATCGCCGACTACACCCTGCGGCAGCTCACCTGCGACGACTACCACGCCAAGTCCGGCCGCATCTACGCCATCGGCACCGAAGAGAGCCTGAACAGCGGCTATTACCTGCAGAAATACCTGCGGGACCGCTACCCCGAGATCGAATCGACCTGCTCCGTCTCCGCGTCCGGACAGTCTTCCAACGCCACGCAGCCCGTCGAAATCGGGCAGCAGAAATATACGGCCACGGTGCTTTTTGCAGACACGACCTTTTTCCGGATGTTCGATTTCCGGCTTCTGGACGGCGACCGCGGGCAGGCGTTGGCTTCGCGCGAAAACGTCGTCCTGTCCGAGTCGTTCGCCCGCAAGGCTTTCGGGACGTTCAACCCGATGGGGCAGGCGATCCGCTTCCCCGACGAGGAGAAAACCTACGTGGTGAGCGGCGTGGTGCGGGACATCGACCGCTCGGTGATTCCCAACATGGATATCATCATGCGTGCCGAGCGTCTCTGCGATATCAATCAGTCCAACGACGAACGTATGAGCAACTGCGGCGCCGTCACGACGTTCATACTGGAGAAGGAGGGCGCCGACCTGCGGGCCAAAATTCCCGATATGCTCGCTTATTTCAAGGAGATGTACTGGCCCTATATGGGCAATCTGGTCGGCCAGGTGACCCTCACGCCCCTGCGCGAAGTCTACTTCTCGCCGCTCAACGATGTCTATTCGCTGCAGCACGGCAGCTGGGCGTTCGTGATGATTCTCTTCGGCGTGGGCGCCGTGATCCTGCTCTTCGCCGTGATGAACTACATCAACCTGACGGTAGCGCAGACCGGGTTCCGGGCCAAGGAGATGGCCGCCCGGCGTCTGCTGGGCGCTTCGCGCGGCGAGATCATCCTCAAACTGATCCTCGAATCGACGCTCATGTGCGTCGCGGCGCTCGTCGCGGCTTTCTTCCTCGCTGCGGCGGTTGAACCCTACGCTTCGCGGCTCGTCGAATCCAGGATGGACGTGTGGGGCGACATGACCCCTGCCGTTGCGGGCTGTTACGCGCTGTTTATCGCGGCGCTGGGCATTGTCGCCGGTATCGTCCCGGCGATGATGGTTTCGCGCTACAAACCCGTCGATGTGGTGCGCGGCACCTTCCGCCGCCGTTCCAAGATGGTCTACAGCAAAGTTCTTATCGCCATCCAGAACATCATCACCATCGCCCTGATCGCCACTTCGCTCACCATCGGCCTGCAGATCCGCCACCTGATCTCCGCGCCGCTGGGCTACAATACGGCCGATATCCTCGATGTCTCGACCGACATTTTCACCGGCAAACCCCAGATCGCGCAGTTCCGCGAAGAGCTGCTGCGCGAACCCTGCGTCGAAGCCGTCGCGCTGGGCTGCGGCACGCCCCACGACTTCGGCAACAACAATACGATGCAGTACGGTCCCGACCGGATGGTCAGCTTCCAGATTTTCATCGGCGATTCGACTTATTTCCGGATACTGGGACTCGAACGTCTGCGCGACAACCACCTCGCCCGTATGAACGGGAACAATACGGTTTTCATCAACCAGTACGCCTTGCGGGAACTGGGCATTGAGGAGAATGCCGAGGAATTCAAGGTCGGTGCGGATTACTCCTATCCCTACCAGATCGCAGGCATCTACCGCGACTTCCAGATCGGGTCGGCGCTCGACAAGCCCAAAGCGGCGATGCTGTGGCAGACGGACGATATTGCGGATCAGTATCCGTGGAATATCCTGGTTAAAACCCGGGGCGACAAAACTGCGGCCTATAATACGGTGAAGTCGGTTTTCGAACGGATCAGCGACGGCTCGGTTTTCACCGGAGCGGAATACATCGAACAGCAGATCGAAGCCGACTACGCCGACCAGCGGCGCATCCTGCATATCGTCGGCATCTTCACGTTGGTGGCCATCCTGATCTCGGCCCTCGGCCTGCTGGCCATGTCCACCTATTATATCCAGCAGAAAGAGCAGGAGGTCGCCGTGCGCAAAGTCTTCGGTTCGACCCGCGGCGAAGTCCTCGGGCGGCTGGTGGGCAGTTTCATGCGCATGGTCGGCGTGGCTTTCGTCGTCGCCGCGCCCGTGACGTGGTACCTGCTCGAACGCTGGCTGCAGGAGTACAGCGTGCGGATTCCGCTTTCTCCGCTGATCTTCCTCGCTGCCGGTGCGTTTTCGGCTGCTGTCGCCTTTATAGCCGTTTTCTGGCAAAGCAGCCGGGCGGCCAATGCCAACCCGATCGACGCCATTAAAAGTTAAAAAACCTCCCTGCCATGAAAAACCTCCGTTTCGCCCTCCGCTACCTGCGTAAACTGCGCGGCGGCACCGTCGCCCGCGTCCTGTCGCTGTCGCTCGGGCTGGCCGTGGGCCTGCTGGTCTTCTCCTACGCCAATTATAACCTGACCTCCGATCGCTGCTTTCGCGACGGCGACCGCATTTTCCAGCTGTGGGCGCATTACGGAGACTCGCAGCGGAGCGGCTACGGGGCGCAGCTCAATGCGCCCATCGCACCGGCCCTGGCCGAAGAGATGCCGCAGGTCGAAGCCGCCACCCGCCTGTTCGGACTGAATACCGCCGATATCGTACGGGGCGACAACGCGTTCGAAGCCCGCTATCTATACGCCGACACGATGTTCTTCGACGTGATGGGATTCGAGGTCCTGCAGGGCAATCCCCGGCAGGGGCTGGCGCGGGAAAACCAGGTGATGCTCTCCGAGTCGTTCGCCCATGCGATTTTCGGCCGGAAGGATCCCGTGGGCCAGCTGGTGCTGCTGAACGGAGTCGATTCGCTGACCGTTACGGGCCTTTTCCGCGACCCCGACCCCAACCAGCACCTCGGCCGGTTCAACATGCTCTGTTCGTTCGAACTGGTGAAGCGCGAGCTGAATACCTCGTGGCGGGGCGGCGACTCGTTCCCGAGTTACGTCAAGCTTCGCAAGGGAGCGTCGATCGCCGGGGTCGAGGCGCAGCTTCCCGCCTTTTTCGACCGCCACGGGATGACCGAGGAGATGAAGGCGTGGAAACGCAGCTACCGTTTCTTCCCGATCTTTGAATCGTCGCGCGTCGACTCCCCGACCGAGCTGATCGCATGGGTGCTGATGGCCCTCGCGGCCCTTACGCTCTTCGTCGCGGCGATGAATTACGTGCTGATCTCCATTTCGACGCTCGTCAGCCGTTCCAAGACCATCGCCATGCTCAAGGTCGGCGGCGCCCGGCGTTCGGACATCTTCCGCATCTTCTGTTCGGAGACCGCCGTGCTGACGCTGGCTTCGGTGGTCGTGGCCGCCTTCCTGCTGTGGGCGCTGCAGGATCAGGTGAAGCAGGTTACCGACACGCCGATATCCGAGTTGTTCGCCCTGAAACGCATCTGGGTGCCCCTGCTGGTTATCCTCGCGGCCTTTGCGCTCGCCGCGCTCATCCCCGCGCGTATCTTTACGTCGGTTCCGGTGACGCTGGCTTTCCGCGGCGGGACCGAGAACCGCCGCCGCTGGAAACAGGCGCTGCTGGTGGTCGAGATCGTCTGCTGTACCTTTACGCTTACGCTGCTGCTGTTGTCGGTGCTGCAGTTCGACAAACTCCGCCACGGCGACTTCGGTTTCGAACACGACCGGCTCGTCTATACGGCCGTCAAGGCGCCTTTGGGCAATGTCGGTTCGGTGTGCGACGCCGTGGCCGCGCTGCCCGAGGTGGATGCCGCCGGAGCTTCGTCGGAACTCCCTCTCTGGGGGTATTCGGGCATGCCCTGCATCGACGAGAATTCCAAAGAGCTGCTCTTCGCGTGCCGCTGGCTGCTTTGCAACGAAGGCTTTATTCCGGCGATGCAGATGCAGCTGGTCGCCGGGCGCAACTTTACGCCCGGGGGCAATCCGCTGGACGCCATCGTCAATGAAACCTATGTCCGCATGCGCGGATGGAGCGTCGAGCAGGCCCTGGGCCGTCAGATTACCGACGACGGCAGTCCGTCCGCCAATCTTTATACGATCGTAGGCGTCGTGAAGGACTTCCGGACCATCATCGCCACGGGTAAAGTCGAACCGATCGTCGTTCATCCGGTCGATTATTACCTGAAACT
>CAKVKI010000024.1 GCA_934754975.1 uncultured Alistipes sp.
CATTACAGACATCGCCCTATTGCAGCGACTCGGGAGCCGGAATCAGGAACAGCAATCCGATCAGCAGGATCAGACACACCGCCACGATCAGGATTATCTTTCCCAGGCTCGTTTTCTTCTTTACGGGCACCACGGTCTCGTAACCGGCGAAGGCCTTGGCATCGGACTGCGCCGCCGCAGGTTTCGTCCCGCCCAGACGGGCCATCTCCTGCTCCATGCGCTTCGAACGGTCGGCCGAGAGTTCGGCCTGCTTCTGCCGGCGGGCCTGCTCCGCGGCCTGCTGCTCGCGCACCTGCCGTTCCTGCTCGTCCCGGGCTTCCTGCTCGCGGCGGGCCTGCTCGGCACACAGGTATTCGATATACTTTCCGGCCCGGAAAACGTCCACGAAGACAAACATCTCCTCGGCGCTGTACTGCTGATCCAGTTGGATATCGTCGCGGATAAGCCGCTGCAACGCGTCGTAAACCATCGTCAGCGGTTTGGACAGATACTCCCGGCGGATCGAAGCCGACAGCTCCCCGGCGCGCTCCAGCATCGAACCTTCGAACGAATCGAAACCGCGCGCGAGGTAATAAACCGTTTCGGCCAGGCGCACGTCGTCTTCCCGGTCACCGAACACGGTGCGTACGCGGTCCACGGCGGCGCTTCCCTTGGGCGATCCCGTGTTGCAGCAGGCCAGGAAGCCCCAGTAACGCTGCCAGTAATTGTCGGTCAGCTCCTCCTCGTAACTCTTCACCGATCCGGCCGGATCGAGAATCGCCCGGGCGAGAAAATACCAGTATTCGACCTCGTAATTCGACGAGACTTCATGCAGTGCGGTGAAGGTTTCCAGACTTTTCAGTCCCTGTTCGCGTTCGGTCGCCGTAATCAGACGCCGCACCGCGGCATCCAGTTCGGCCCGCTGCACGGAACTCAGCTCCGCCGCATTTCCGGACGGGGCGCGCTGCTGCAAAGCCCGCAGGATCGAAGCCTGCGTCCCGGCATCGATCCGAAGACGACGCGCTTCGGCGTCCAGCTGCTGTTTGCGCGCCGCATCGAACGGCCCCGGAGCCTCCATGACCCGCGCCACGAATACGCGGTACTCCTCGCGGGCCTGCTGTTCGCAGTTCTCGCAGCGCTTCGAGGTCTCGACATAATATTCCAGCGCCACCTGCCCGCCGCACTGGGGGCATACGACACTCTGGTCCATATAGATACGCTTTCCGGAAACCGCACACTCCACGATCTTGTGCGACTGGTCCTCATTGATCGTATTGTGAATCGTGATGTTCGAGGCTTCGTACTTCTCCTGCTTGCCGATAATCGTACTTTCGTTGATCAGGTTCTTGTCGCCGACCAGCGGACCGGCCTCTCCGGTGTCGGGTTCGGACTTGGGTTTGCGTTTCACCTCCATCGTGCGGCACTCGGTACCGCACTCAAGACAGAACCGGGCGTCGTCCGCCAGTTCCGAACCGCATTTATGGCATTTTTTCATGCTTGTTCCCTGTTTTCTGTTGTTTCATCAATATCCGTATCTTCGGTATGCACCGCCGCTTCGACCGTATCGGCCACCAGCCATCCGTGACTCATACGCCCCGTTACAACCACCTCCGAGCGGTCATATGCAGCAAAGAACGGATCGTCGGCGGGCGGCACGCCCTCGCGGCACAGCTTCAGGACGCTCATGTCGTCGTCCCGCACCAGAAAGGCGTAGCGCCCCTCCGATTTCGATCCGGCATTCTGCAGCCGGATCAGTATTACACCTTCGTAGCGTTCCATACTCCGGTTTATTTGAGGTCACGCCCGCAATGGGCGCAGAAACGGATTCCCTGAGCGGCTACCGTGCCGCAGTCGGGGCAGACGCGGCCGACGGACTGCGGGGCCTGCGGCGGCTGGGGCTTTGCCGCCCCCTGCTGGTTATTGCGGGTGGCGTACTCGAGCGCGCTGTCCTGCGTCTTGTCCACACGGTCCTCCTGACGTTCCATACGTTCGCGGTAGCGGTCGCGCTCCTCGTCCTTGTTCTGCACGATATGTCCGGTCATCGTCGTAGCCATATCCTTCATTTCGCGCATCATCTCCAGCATGCGGTCCTCGTGACGCTGCGAATCGGCGATGCGGGCCTCGGCGGCCTGCTGCACCTGCTCGACGTTCTTCCCCGCCGAGAACGACTCGGCGAACTTCACCGCGGCCTGCGAATCGAGGTTCTCCCCGGCGGCCACGGCCATCAGCTGTTCGGCGGTCATCTGCGCCTTTTTGTCGAGGGCTTCCTGTTTCAGACGCTCCATCTCACGCTCGTGGTCCAGATCCATCTTCTTGTCCTCGCGGTTGATCTCCTTGACCTTGCGCAGGCGTTCGATCTGGGCGTTCATCTCGGCATCGTCCAGCTCCATTTCTGTTTCACGGTCGGCCCGCATCTGCTCGCGCTCTTTGGCGCGGCGGTCGTCGGAATACTCGTCCTCCCGCCTGCGGTGCGCCAGCGTCAGCTCCTGCAGCTCCAGTCCCTGACGCATCGTCTCCACGGCGATCTGACCTTCGCCCGCCGTGCGGACTTTTTCGAATTCGATTTCATCCTTCAGCTGCATGAGTTTAATCACCTGCCCGCGCTGGTAACGCCGCTCGGCGATGTCGATCCGCAGGTTCTCGACGTCCTCTTCGCGCAGCAGGCCGGTCTTTTCGATGTCGGACAAAGCCGCTTCGACCTCCTCCTCGCTCTGCGCGTCGCGGATACGCTTCTCGCGCGAAAGCACAGTGTAGAACTTATCCAGTTCGTCGTCGGCCAGCAGACGGTCTTTATTGACCTCCTGCAATCCCTGGTAAAGCTGCAGATCGCTGCGGGCATCGGCAATGGTCTGTTCGTTGGTTTCCGTCGCCAGCCGGTTGCGGAAATCGTTGGTGCGGCGCAGGAAGTCGAGTTCCTGGCTCAGGCTGCGCAGACGCTCCAGATCCTCGTTCGACGCCGCCACTTCGGCGACGCGCTCCAGCGTCAGGCCGTAGAACTGGTCGCCCGAAGCGACGATCCTTGCCGTAATCAGTTCGACGACGTCGGCGGGAACCGACGTCCCTTCGACCTCACGGTCCTGCATAACGGCCTGCACGGCGTTCTGAATCGTGGGCTGCAGCTTCTCGGCGATCTTCAGCGTCGTGGCGACGCGCTCGTCGGTGAGGAAGTACTCGGCGAAGCGGTTGAAGTCGCTGATGCGGAAAATCGCACGCAGGCCCACCTGCAGGTCGAGCAGTTTCGTACGGACGGTCATCGGCTTGAATTCGGCCATCTCCTCGGCCGTTCCCGAACCGAAGACCAGCGAGAAGCTCTTGTCGAGCTTGAGGGTCAGCGAAAAGGCTTCGTGCCGCTTCATGCTCTCGATCACGGCGTCGAGCGAACGCTGGCGTTCGGGATCGCCGCTCTTGTCGAACTTGTCCTTCACACGGCGGCCCAGCAGGGCGTTTATCAGGAAACGGCCGCCGCCGGCAAGCGCGCCCGCCGCACCGCCCCTGCGGCTTTCGAGTATGCGCTCCAGTTCGTCGGGATCGACGAAATCGTAGATTCCTCCGTGGATCTCGGCCAGCACTTTGCCGTTGGCTTTGATATAGGCCGTGGTGCCGTCGTTCACGATCAGGCCCTGCGCCGAATCATAGCGGATAAACTCCGACTCATTGACCCGGCAGGCCACTTCGCCTTTCTGGATATTCCAGAAAATCTTCTGCTTCACGGCGGCCAGTTCACCCCCTTCGGCGGCCTGCGCTTCGGGTGCGGGCGCACTCTCCGGCGCAGTTGCGGCCGGAGCGCCGCACGTCGTGCAGAATTTGGCGTCGGGCAGCAGCGGAGCATTGCACTTTTTGCACACGCTCCCGGCAGGCTGCGCCGCAGCGGGCGTTCCGCAGGTCGTGCAGAATTTCGCACCCTCCAGGAGTTCTGAATTACAATTCTGGCATTTCATAGTAGTCGTTCTATTTAGTTGATATTATTGATTTCACACTTCCTTTCAAATCGGCCGTCGCCGTGTGGCAGCTCTTGATCGTTCCGTCCGTTTCAACATAGTTGAAGGCGTAGAATTCATCGCCGTTGCCGTATCTGAGCCGGGTGACGGTCGATAGTTTGCGCGGCTCCACGCCCAGCTGTTCGTAAAGCTGTTTATCGACCGTGGCGCGTATGGCCAGCAGGTTGCGGTCCACGGCGTTGCGCACCTGATCGAGTACCGACGCCGGAGCGGCCTCGTACACGCACTTGCGTTCGACCACGGCGTTCACCGGGCCTTTGGCCAGCGCCTTAACCTCGCGCAGCTGAACCTTCGCTTCACCCCGCCGCGCCCCGACATAGAGGAACGGATCGCCGAAAAGGTTGAACTCGACGATCGTAAGCGCCTGATGCGGCGTGAAATAGCCGTCGTTATAGTCGAAGAAGCTCTGACGGGCCAGGTAGAACGCTTCGCCCGCGCTGTACCCTTCGAGCAGCTTGGACATATAGACATTGGTCAGGCGGTCGGCGTTGTTAAGATCGGCCGTCGAACTGCTCTGCGACGCGCCCCACGCGATGCGCGACGAGCCGAGGTAAAGCAATGTCTTGTCGCCCATGGCGGCGAGCAGCATCGTCTCGCCGCGGCCGTAATCCTGGAATTTGGCTCCGTAGCAGGCTTCGGTCACCACCACGTTCGCCGCCTGGGCCGAAGCCAGCTGGCGCGGCGTGATCGCTTCGTAGCACTGCTGCCGGTAGGAGGCATAGAAACTGCACGCCGTCGGCGCATCGCTTCCGTGCAGGTTGAAGTAATACAGGTCGGCGTTCCGGTCGAAAACCTTATCGACGATCGACCGTTCGACGCAGGGGCTGATAAAAAGATTCCGGGAGTAAATGCGCTCGTCCAGCCGCTCGTCGCCCCGGTAAAGTTTGTGACGGTGGAACGGTTCGCTGACCGAAGCCGAGGCCGAAAGCCACGTCAGGTCGGTCTGGCCGTACACCCGCCCGATACCGAGCGTGCCGGGAGCCTTCGCCGCACGGCGCAGGTACCCTGCCAGATCGTCCAGCGAAGCGTCCTCCGCAAGCGGCAGGCGGCCTACATGGAAATACTGTTCGTACTGGAAAATCTCCGCTGACCCCAGCATGGGATAGGTCTTCTCGCCCAGCAGATAGGCATACGGAATATCGGTGTCGATGTCCGTATCGCTGTAATCGGGATCGGAGATATACTGCGGCACCACCGGCATCGGGATTACGTCGCCGCCGCCGATGATGAACAGATAGTTGGTTTCCTCCTCGGCCGTACTGCGCCCGAAACGGAAATAGTCGGCCAGCAGATATCCGTGTCCGACCCACGAATCCGACGGAGAAAGGCTCACTCGGCGGTCGTCACCCGCTTCGGGGTTGATGAAAGCGTAATCCGCGGCGTCGATGATATGGTAGCGGATACCGTGCGCGAGCGACGCCTCGGCATAAGCCGCCAGCAGTTTGCGCACCACGCCGGCATCGGTGCCGAATTTGCGGGAGAGCGCCCGCAGGTTGGTAAAAAGAACTCCTTCGGCCATACGCCCGCCGGACTCCTTCGAATCGGAGGTCTGTGCGTCGCCGGGCACGGCAGGAACCGGAGCCGTGCCGGGCCCAGCCGGGGCCACTGGAGTTGCCGAAACGGTCGGTGCGGCCGCAGAAGCCGGAACCGCCGGGGCGGACTGGACCGGCGGAACCGGAGCAGGTGAAGCCGGAGCGGACTGGCCGGCGGAAGCCGCCGGAACCGATGCGGCAGGCAGTTTGGCGCCGCAGTTCCAGCAGAACAGGGTGTTATCCTCGCACTTTTTTCCACAATTGGGACAAAACATCGCGAATCGGGTTTTAAGGGTTAGTCAATCTTGACGACCTGCGCCGCGACCCGTTTCAGGTCGGGCATCGCGTCGCCCACGTCGGCCCCCACGTAAGTCGGGTCGCAGACGACATAGCGTTTGGCGCCTATCTGCATGTAGTCGCCTTTCACATCGCCGTTGAAGCAGACCGCCGTGGCGATATGCTCCGGGTAATAAAGCAGGACGACATCCAGCCCGAGCAGGTCCCTGACCAACCGTGCGAAGAGGATCGAACGGTCCTCGCAATCGCTGTAAGGGTAATGGAACATCTCTTCGGCGAAAAGCGTGCGTTCGACGCCGAACTGGGCCTCGTCGGTCTTATAGGGAAACGCCCGGTGCAGGTAGTGCAGCAGCAGGTTGGCCGCGTCGTACCCGCCTTTGCCCGCCAGCGCGCTGCGCAGGGTCGGATAAAGCTGGTCGCGCACCGCCGAAGTCAGCTCGGTCGCCGCATAAATGCTCCAGCAGCAGGGCGGATAGTCGGTATAGAAATCCATCAGGTTCCGGTTCACCGTCACAGTCGTCGTGAGCGATCCTTCCCCGCACTTCCGCACGGCGGGCTGTCCGGATTTCTGCGCCAGCACGGGCGGCACGGGCATCGCCAGCGACAGCGGACGTTCGCCGGGAATCTTGAAATTACAGATGTTGTACGATGCGGCCCGCGCCATATCGTCCAGCAGGTAGAAGGTCTGTCCGTCGATTTTGAAATAGGGTTTGGCATAGACCTGATCGTCGAGCGCCAGCAACAGGCAGAGGCGGTTGCCGCCCCGTGCCAGACGCACTTTGCAGCCCGCTTCGGCCATCAGGAACGACTGCAGCACGACCGATTCGGCCGATTGTTCGCCCAAGAACCCGTCGCTCAGCGTACGTACCAGCGCATAATAGCCCCAGTCGTTGAGCCGCAGTTGTTCTTTCAGCTCGCGGCACTCCTTCGCCACCGGATCGTACGAACCGCCCGCAACGCGTTCCCACGCATCGGCGACGCTGTTTTCCTGTAACGACGCGAGCCTGAAACGATGTTTTGCGGCCAGCGACACCGAGCAGTCCGTGCCGTAGAACGTAAAACGGCAGGGGCGCGAAGTCACGACGGCGGGAGCCGGGCCGCCCTTCCCGGCAGGCGGCGTACGGCCCTCGTCCTTTTTCACGTCGGGGACTTTCGGCGCCGCAGGGAGATCCGGCACTGCCGGTTCGACAGACTCCTTCGGAGCATCAGGAACTTCCGGCACGGCAGGCGTCTGCGGAGCCGCAGGAGCCTCCGGGACGGCGCGAGCAGGCGCTTCGACCACCTCTTTATAGGGAATCCGGTCCTGCGTGGGCGCCGCCGATTCGTCGGGCCGCTTCACGACGGGCTGTTCCGGCTCCTTCCGTTCGGGGAGAGGCACCGGCGCTTCGGAGCGGAAAGCCTCCCAGCGCTTGCGCATGAAGTCGGCGCACGCTTTGCGGTAGTTGTCCTGAAACTCGGCGTAAGCCTGCCTGCGGCGGGCCTGATACTCGAGCAGGGCTTCGCGCCGCGACTGCGCCGCAAGGGGCACAGCGAAAAGTAGCGACAACAACAGAATCAGGTAGCGTTTCATAGACGGATCGGTTACGGATAAGAGACGGCGGCTTCCCTCCTGCGAGGGGAGCGCCGTCAATCAGACTATAATATCGGCCGGCTGCTATTGTGCAAACGCCGCCATCTGCTCTTCGAAGATCTTCTTGAACTGAGCGCGGTCGAATTCCAGGTTGAGCTTGGCGTCTTTGGCGATCGCATCCTCCACGGCGGCTTCGAGAGCGGCTTTGGGAAGCTGCATGCAGACATAGCAGCGCATCGAACCGTTGTCCTGACGGAACATCTTCTCCTCGACGATCTGCACGTCGCGCAGCTGCTGGTTCACGGCCGTATAGGCCAGCTCCTGGTACTGCGACTTATGCTCGGCCGAGATGCCCGTATCCTGATTTTTCACATAATTTTCGATAACCATCTTCACATCGGCCTGAATGGCGGCGGCCAAGTCCTGACGGCAGTTCTGCATGGCGATCTTCTGCGCCGTGCTGCGCTCGGCGCTCACGCCGTTCTGCACGGCACGGTAATATTCGGCATTGCTGCGGTACTGCGGTCCGCTCAGCGGCATGGCCTCTTCGACCATGCCAGCAGGGGCGGCGGGTCCGGTGGCCTTTTTCGAAGAACTGCACGACACGGCGCCGGCAGCGAGTACGAGAGCGATTGCTCCAATGAGGGTTCTTTTCATCTTTTCGGTTATTTAATAGTAAGTTTGTAAGGCAGTGTGAATTTGATCTCCGTGGTTTTCTTATCCGCGGGATTATAGATACCGAGACTTCCTTTGACGACGTCCAGTTCGTTCATCGAGCGGGCCAGTGCGGCCGACGTTTCGAAACTCAGGGTCCGTTCGCCTTGCGTGATCCGGGCGGGTTCGACCTTCTCGGCGGCAAAGCGCGCGCCGTCGGCGGGATTCCAGAACACAAGTTCGCGCACCTCGGCCTGTGCGCCGTTCACGCGCAGCTGGATGGCGCCGCGCAGCAGGCTGCCGGCCTGCTCGAAGCGGACGACGCCTTTCGGAAGTACGGCGACCTTGCCTTCGGCAGGATCGAAATAGATCGTCCGCGACACGCGGGCGCCGCCGAACAGGTACGTAAGTTCGATCTTATTGACATCGGCCGGCGATGCGTATTCGGGATTATAGGTCAGCAGATAGAGGTCGTCCCCGTAAGGCTTGACGTCCATTCCGAGCGCAGACTCGCTCTGCAGGCGCGGCTGCCGGGCGGTCACGGCGCGGCGGCCGCTGAGCCGCAGCGAATAGACGCAGGCGCCCGGCGTCTCGGACTCGACTTGGATCGAAAGCCCGTTGCAGAGTGCCAGGTAGTTACGTTTCAGGGTTTCGACCGCTCCTTTACGGGTGGCGTCGAAGAAATAGTCGTACAGTCCGTCGAGTTCATTCACGTTCTGCTGGATGCGGTCGAGGTCGGTGATCGTTTCAAGTTCGCTGCGCAGACGCTCGTACTCGGCCTGCTTGGCGTCGTCGATGGCCAGGAACGTCTCGATCAACTGCCGCCGCGCCGTCTCCGGGAAGGGATAGAGTACCGAATATTCGTAACGGTAACTCTTCGTCTTCTTGCTGTACACCCGTTCCCAATAAATCGCCTCGGCGTTCGAGAGGGTGATATTATTCAGGTAAGGCAGTTTCCCGGCTTCGGTCATCAGCACCGAGGAGTAATCGTTCATTACGCTGACCAGCTGGTCGCGCGTAACCTGCCGCGTGGTCATCTTCTCGGCGGACGAGATGTTGACCGCCACGGCATTGACGATGTACTGCCGGATCGAAGCCATGCACTTGTCCGAAGCGGCGGCAAGGGTCTCCCCCACCTCCGTGACGGCGAAATGCGACGGATCGGATTTCCCGATCCAGTCGGGTTTGCGCTTGCTGCTCGACTCGACGACCTTGTCCTTCTGGGCAAAAGCCCCGGAAGAGATACAGCATGCCGACAACAGCAGCGCGAAAGTAAGTAAACGCTTCATCGGATTGTCATTTTAGGGATTTTACCTTCCGCGTATCGGAATCGTAACGCAGTTTCACCTTGCCCGTAAAAGCGCCGAGCGCCTCCGCGTCGTTATGCGTCTTGTAATGGCGGGCTATGAGCAGGGCGCAATCGACGTCGCCCATGTTTCCCTGGCTGTGCGCGAAGAAGAACTCCTCGGCCGCCGCGCTTTCGCCGGCATCGAGCATGGCATGCACCACGCTCAGCCGCAGATCTTTGTCGCCGTTCTCGTCATCGTCGGCCGATGCGAGGTAACCATCCCGCAGTTTGATCCATTCGGGCTGCGCGGCATAAGCCGCTTCGGCCCTGCGGGCGGCATGGTTCCGCACCGCCAGCGCACCGACGCCCACACAGCACAGCGCCAGCACGACAGACGCGATCAGGATCACCTTTTTGCGGTTGCGGGCATGAGCCTCGGCCTGCCCGGCAAGGGCGTCGTCCAGCCGCAGTTCCATCGCGTCGAGCCGGGCCATTACGTCGGCATTGTCCGCGAAACGCTCCCGCACCGAAGCGGCGTCCTCGGCGAAGACCCGCGCGGCGGCGCGTACGACCACCTCACCAGCGCTAAGCCGCTGTCTTCCCCGCATCAGCGCAACCACCAGCAGGATCAGTGCGGCGACGGCCAGCAGGTAGAAAAAATTAGCCCCGGTAAGCACGCCCGAGAGCAGGCAGAAAGCCAGCGCAACACCGCAAAGCAGGGGCGTCATCTTACGGGCCGTCTCACCCAATGCGGGCATCGGGACGGTATCCAGCCCAGCCAGCCCCTCTTCGAGACTGGCGAGCATCAGGCAGGGGTCGGCTTCGACCCCGGCGGTAATGTCATTGACCACGGCTTCGACGTAATCGGCGCCGCAGGCGGGACAGAGGTTCTGCGAATCGGACATCCGGGCGCCGCAGACAGGACAGGTTTTCATCGTAATCCTAAGTTAGTTCCGACATCGGTTCGATCAGAGTCCGAAGAGCCATTCGCCCAGCGACTTGCCTTTCTTCTCATAGGAATCGGCTTTGGTCTGCTTCAGCGTCTTGGCTTCGGCAGTCGCCTCCTGCTGCGTACGTTCGCGCAGCTGCTCGGCGTCCATCCTGCGCAGCTCCTGCTCCAGTGCGGCGGCTTCGGCGGCCGCGGCCTGCGCGTCGAGACGGTTCAGGAAGCGGACCACCTCGCCGTAATTGGGGCTTACCGGGTTGCACGAGCGGCACAAATCCAGCGCCGCGTCGATATTGCCCTGGCGGACCAGGATATCGGCTTCGGCGACGGCCTGCTTCACTTCGTTTTCAAGCAGTTTGTTGTAAACCTGCACCTTGAGGTCGGAGACGGCTGCGTATTCATCGACGTTCTCCGGAATCACCGCCAGCGCGGCCATCGCATCCTCGTACTCCCCGCGGGCGACGAGCGAGTTGATCTTGGAGAGGATCTTCGGCATCTGGCGCGTATAGTAGTCGGCGATGCTCTGCTGCACGTCCTTGATCATCTTGGCGAAACGTACGTCGTTCACGTTCACCTTGTTGATGAGCGAACGCATGCAGGCCTCCCCGCTCTTGCCGTTGGCCTGGAGCGATACGGTCTGGCTGGCGAAAACGGTATTTTCGAAGAGGTTCTTGACCGAAAGGGTCAGGTCGGCACGCACGACATGCACGGTCGTCATGCCCGTATCGACCGTGCCGTCGTCGGTGACGGTAAGCGTCGGCGTGACGACGAAAAGCCCCGCCGCGTCGGCCATGCCGTTGCGGGTGATGATCTTGCTGATCTTATTGCGGAGGGCCGCAGCGTTGCTCTCGCCGAGCTGCGCGGCCGTGTCTTCGTCGATATAGGCCGAGAGGTCGATTACGGTCTGCGCCCGGAGCGACAGCGCGCCCAGCGCGAACGCCGCGAAGAACGATAATTTACGAAGCAGATTCATGGTCTGTTGTTTAGTAGATGATTACGTCGATGGAATTACCCGTGATCGTACGCGACACGGAGAGGTTCAGCCCCTTGAGGTACTGGTAGAGCGCCAGCGCGAAGTCATTGACGTCGGACTGCATGCCGTCCTCCATGGAGTTGTCCACAAAGATATCGCTGAAGGCCAGCAGCGTACTCGTACGGCCCTGCGTATGGTATTTGCCGTTCTTGGCGTGGCGTTTGACCCACGAAACGAGAATGTCCGAGAGCGGCATGATGTTGTTGATTTCGGTGTCCATGTTGATCGCCGAGCCGGGATCGATCGTGAAACGCACGGCCACGCTCTGGCCGGTCGAGATCTTGGTCGCCATACGGGTCGAAATCTGTTTCATGAAGTCGCCGATCATCGCTTTGGCCATGACGCCGCACAGCACGTCGGCCGTGGTGCGCTTGCGGCCCGAGATTTCGGATTTCGTGGCCAGCGTATTGCCCGTGGCGACCTCGATCGCCTGCAGGGTCAGCGAAACGCGCACGCCGCCGTCGTTCACGTCCTGATTGATATCGACGCTCACAGAAACGTCGGCTCCGGAATTGGCCAGAATCGCATCGTCGAGCGACATGCCGTCGCCCATACGCACCTGATAGGTATTGGCGTTATTCAGCGAGGTGAGCAGGTCCTTGGTCTCGACGCCCTCGCCGATGAAGCCTTCGTTCACCTTCGAAATCGCCATGCGCATGTCCGAATTGTTGCGGATCGCCTCTTCATAGGATTCGTCCCCTTTGCGGAAAGGCACTACCATGACCGTCGGCATGGCGATCAGCTCCTGCGTCTCGGAGAGCGCGATATCGGAAGCGCTGCGCCCGATGACGCCGTTGTTGATCAGGTCCCGTTCGAGCGACTCGGTATAGAGGTCGATCGTCGCGAAGACCTGTATGTTTTTATCGGCCGTCTTGTTGGTCCGGTCAGCAATCGTGCAGCTGCGGATGAAATTGGCGTAACGGGTCGTGCCGAGCAGCGTGCCGACATACTGCGAAGCGTCGGCCGAAGGTTTGTAGCCCAGCAGGGGCTTGTTGTCGTTCAGGCCGTCTATACCGTTATATAAATAGGTGTATATCACAGATTTTTTCGCCATTTCGGTTGCCTCCTTCTTCGTACGGGCGATTCCGGAACACTCCAGCGTCGCAATTTTTCCGGTCGTTTTCTTCAGGATGGCATCGGTCGTGTAATTCTGGGCCGCCGCCGGGATCAGGGCGCAAAGAACGACGATAACTGACAATACGGACTTCCTAAACATTTGATCTTATTTTTTAAGTTTGAACGGATAAAGCCCCCGGGACGCCGTCGGCACCCCGGAGACTGTATGGAACAGGATATTTTTCGAAACGCTTATGCACCTACCAGACCTTTGAGGAATCCGCCTGCGGCCGTTCCCTGCTTATCGACGATGACGATCAGCTTCTCGCCGCTGTTGAACTTCTCCTTGATGGCCTCCTCGCCCGCAGCGACCTGGCATTTGGTAACGCCGTCCATCACCTCGACGGCGACGAGCGTACCGATCTCCGATTTGGTCACCTTCGGACCGATCTTACGCTCGGTGTATACTTTGAAGCGGGTCTTCTTGGCAACGCCCATCTCCGAGCCGCCCGAAATGTAGAGGTCCTTCACGCGGCCTTTCTTGTCGGCTTCGCCCAGCTCCAGGATGTAGGTTTCGAACTTGAAGTGGTTGTCGACGAATTTGATCATCGCCTTGCGCAGGTCCTTCATCGCGTCGTTGAACGCGCCGTCCTTCGAATCGGCATCGACACCCATCACGGCGACGGTCTCCGATCCGACCATCGCGCCGTCGATGATATTGTACACCTTCAGCGCCAGCGTCACCTCGGCTTTGTTGTACATCTTGCCGTCGATGTCCGATTTGAAGGTCGAAAACGAGACGTTGTTGGCCTGTCCGATAACGACTTTCTTCGCTCCCAGCGCCTTGTAGGCGGCTTCGCTTTCAGACTTCCAGTTGGCGTCGTTCACCACGTCCTCGGCATTGCGGTCGGCATAGAGCTTCGACAGCGTTTCGTCGGTCAGGGCATCGACGATGTGAAAACGGCCCCGGTCGGAAAAGCCCGACAGAACGGCAGCGCGCATGTTATCGCACGCAGCCTGGCTGACGGCATCGGTGCAGGCAAAAGGGTTGATGATTACGGTCTCTTTCGAGGGATCCTCCTGCGCGGCAGCGCCCAGGGTTACAAACACGGCAGCGGCCGCCAGAACAGTTCTGAATACGTTTTTCATATGTTTAAGTAAGGGTTAGTTGTTCATTGTGTCGATGGGGCGACACGTCGGTTCCGGCCCCCGCACCAAAAGGGTCCGATATAACTCGTTATTAAACAAAAAAAAGGAAAGCGTGGTGCTGAATGCTTATTTTAGAGTGGGAGGTTCTTGCAAAACCTGAAGAATAAAATAAGCAACAGTCCCACGCTCTAAATCCGAAAACGGACAGAACGTGAAGAAATGCCGGCTTATTCTCTCCTTCGTAATAACTTGCAAGATTTACCACTCGAGAATAAACTTACACTTTCCGTGTTAGTCAATATGTTACTACAAATGTAAAAAACATATTCGGAAAATACAACACCGACACTTCTTTTTTGGGACTGTTGCGAGTACAATTTACGACAAAACATTTAAATCGGCAATATTGATTCCAAAATATCTTATTTCATATTGCGGGAACAGGCCCTTGCGGAGAGCGTTCCATCCAATCAATTGATTTACAATAATACACAAACGGCAAAATATAATTTTCATATTCCGCCCGAGGAAACGGCAGCGTTGAGAGACAAGAAAACCGGACCGAAAAAACCGGCCCGGCGCGCATATCCGAGGACAATTTTACATGGTAAGGAGTACCAATGCGGCCATCGGCACGACGGCCCACCAAAGCGTGCGCCGCTCTCCCGCAGGCATCAGCCGGGCAAGGGCCTCCGAGCGTTCCAGGTAACAGAGGAATCCGAACCACAGACCGCCCCAAGCCAGATTCAGCGCTTCGGCACGCACCAATACGGCATAACCGCCCGATGCTTCCGGATCATAACCGGTAAACAACGGGGCAATCGCGGCAACGCCATGCACCAGCATCTGCAAACCGGCATACCAGCGAACCAAAGGCATGCCATAGGATTTTCGCAGCGCCAGACAGCAGAACAGCCCCACAGGCAGCAATGCCGCGGCAAGCCCCAGCAGCCGCATCCCTGCCGTCCAGCCGTCCAGCCACAGATTCCCGTCCACGCACTGCACCAACAGCGTCAAACACCATTCGCCCAGGCGGGTTACGCCGAAAGCGCCGAACAGCCACACGGGTCCCGGCAGTTCATTGAGATTTTGGAGGAAAGGGGATTTCATCGGGAATAAAGTTTGCGGTACGCCGCAAAGATAGTAAAAAATCAGGTCATTCAGTAGACTTAAAGCCGTGTCTCAATCTACGTTATTCCCAGGCGGAAAAAAGGCCCGTGCATCTCCAAAAGACGATGCACGGGCCAGATACTAAGATACTTGGTATACTTAAATCGGTCAACAGAGTCTCATCATCCCTCAGAAGTTTACTGGGCGGTAGCCTCAGCGTAGGTAATCGTGTAGCCGCTGGGAACGAACGTCCAGTCCTGTGTGCGGTTACCGTTCGTGCAGGTCACAGCACCCTCAGCCCAAGCACCGTCGGCAATCGCAGTGAACAGAGCCGTAGGATCGTTCTGCGACCGTGTGCGCAGGTTGAAGTGCATGATCGCACCGTAACCTCCTTCAGCAGCGTCATAAGCACGGTCGCCAGCTGTAGAAGGATTATTGTACGAACCAAGGTTGAGCGACAGCGGAGCAAAACGGTCTTTGGTAACACCCGCCACACCGATGTAAGTGCTATATCCGAAGTTAGCATAAACGTAATCGATCTTGGCGCCGGCCGTGGCGTTGATCTGCGAAGAGCCATAGTTGCCCCACTGGAATACAGTGATGAGCTTGTCGGCCGGCATCTTAGCGCGCAGTTTGGTAATGATATTGCCCCAAGAACCGCTGACGGTAGTCGGCGATCCGTCATATTCGTTATCGAATCCGATACCGTCGAGACCGTACTTCTGCACGGCATAGGCAAGGATCGTAGCGAACTGGTCGGCCTGCGTGTCGTTCATGCTGGTTACTCCGATATTCTGCCAGTCGCCCAGCACGGTAAGCAGCACCTTGATGCCCATATCCTGTAAGGGTTTCACATAGGTCAGATTACCACCGTTCTCCAGCAGGTTGGTCATCTTGTCGTTCAGGTAGAGCGTCGGACGCACGACACCGTTCACCGTCTCCTTGTGGATATTGGAAGCGAAGAATTCCACGATATCGGCATAGGGCTTGCCGTTGGGAAGTTTGTAGTCACCCGCATTGAGCGGATTCACGTCGTTGGTCTCGACGTAAATGTTGACGATCGGAGTTTTGTCTCCGAATGCACGGGTCATTTTCGCCTCGGGCTGAGCAGCATCCATCTGAGGCTCCTCTGCCTGTTGGCAGGAAAATAACATAGTTGCTCCGATAAGGAGCGAACTGAAAACATTAATGTAAGTTTTCATAGTTATGAAGAATTAAGTTAGGAATTCAAGCAGTTTGAATTCTGATTGTTTTGGTTTTGTAGTTTTTTCTTTTCAGAAAAATGTGAGAGAGTTAAATGAAACCTGCTGACCGATTTTAGTTTCATATTCAGTTTACCAATCTTTCAGCCATTTGCCGTAACCTCCGGTTCCGTCCGGCAATATGCTGAGAGCGCGGTTTATATCGAAAGTGTAACTGTAACCGTTGCGAGTCCCGAGAATCCAACGGCTTTCATCGTCCATATAAGTACAACATGCTTCAAATGTCTGGTTCCAATAGGTTTCGTATTTGTCCTGCAAATTGGTTCGGATGTCGTCGAATACGACAATCTGATTCGGTTTGTATTTATTCTGCACCCAATCGACAAGAAAATCCGGTTGCCTGTAGGTTATTTCCACCGGATCTTCCGTGCCGGGATAAATCGGGAAATTGACACAGCCGTAACGTTCTTTAGGAAGATTCGCAATCGGTTTCTGCGTATAGGCCGATACATACTCCAGCTCGGTATGCCACGGGTCGAGCAGCTGCACAGCCTCGTTGTTGTTATTGTAGCCCGACCATGCGTAGTCGATGTAGTCCCCGACGGCGATTCCGCCCGACGCCCCGGTGTCCCAGAAAGACTCCGTCGGTTTGTCGTAGACGGTGACGGTAATCATCTTTTCGGAACCCAATGCTTCGCGCAGGGCTTTGATCAGCTTGGGGTAGGAAGTTGTATTCATGGCAGGCATGCCCTCTTTGCCGTAACTGGAGTTGCGGTCCCAAAGGTTGACGCCGTCCAATCCGTATTCATAGACCACGGCTTTGATCTGGGATGCGAAATCCGCGATCTGCATATCGGAAAGATTGCAGAATCCCAATCCCTTGCCGCCGCCTTCGATACTCATGCACAACTTACGGCCTTTGTCCTGAAGCGGACTGTTATATTTCACGTAATGGTCCAGAACATAGCGCATATCCGAGCCTAGGCTGAGTTTGGCACGTCCGGTTTCCGCTTCGTAATCGAGCCTGACGGTACGCAGGTTGATGATATTGCCGACGGTGCTGTACCATTTGACGGTCGATCCGCGGGCCAGCTTTTTCTGCATGAAATAATCATCCACCAGAAGAGGCTGGTACTGCGATGTGTTGATGTAGAAAACAAAGAACAGGTCCGAGCCGTCGTGAAGTTCATAGTCTCCCATCTGCGGCTGACGAATCGTAATCGTATAATAAAGCACCTGCTTCTCATCGACGCTGGCTGCATTTTTATCGGCGACGGATACCGGCAGCAGGTATTCGCCCGGCTCCAGCCCCTCGGCCGACACCTTGATTCGTTTCGGGTCGGTTCGCAGACCCTCCTTGGCTACGGTCAGGGTTTTGCCGTCCGGAAATTCACAATTCGCTTCAGGCAGCAGTTTGTACTCCGTTTCATTCGCCTGATTGAAACCGTCCAAAAGCGAATTATCGACCCAAACATCCAGCGAAAGGCCCTCGGCGGCGGGTTTGGTGATCTGATAATAGATATTATCCGTTACAAAACCGACTCCCTGCGTAAGTAACAGATACGCTTCATTATCGCTGGTCCTGTTACTGCGCAGCATGCCGTAG
>CAKVKI010000025.1 GCA_934754975.1 uncultured Alistipes sp.
TGGTCTATAAGGTCGCCAGCTACACCTACGGCCCGATTTTGGGTATGTTCGCCTTCGGTATCTTCACGCGTCTCAGGGTGCGCGACGGCTGGATGCCCCTCGTGGCGCTCGCCGCTCCGCTGCTGAGCGCTCTGCTGCAATACTGGGCGTATGAGACGTGGGGCTACCGGATCGGTTTCGAACTGTTGATTTACAATGCCGCATTTACGATGATCGGCATGCTTTTACTGGTCAAACGACATGAAAAATAAACTGTTGTATATCTTCCTGCTGCTCGGTCTGTGCGGGCAGGAGGTCTCGGCCGCCGGAATCGACGGCCCTACGCGCCGCGAAATCGGGCGCACGCTGACGCGCATCGTCGCCCGCGAAGTCTCGGGCGGCTATGTCCGCATCGAGGGCGTGGACGCCTCGCGCAAGCGGGTGCGGATCTACACCTCGGTCGGCCTTTCGTACTATCCGTTCCGCGAAGACAACCTGCGCGCCATGCGCGACTCGGTGCGCCTGCTCCTGCCGCAGGACTTCCGCAAGGCGGCCATCGAACTTTACTCGGACAAACGGGAGGTCGGCGAGCTGATTCCGATGGCCTACCGCACCGGGGCGGAGTATCAGAAACTTTTGCGCAAGAAGAAGATCGTGCCTTTTACCAACCGCTCCGAGCGGCCGCTGGTGACCCGATCTTCGGCGCCCGTAGTGCCGTCGCAGGGACTCGCCGGGCGGCATATCGCCCTCTGGCAGAGCCACGGCCGCTATTTCGACCAACCGCAGAACCGCTGGAAGTGGCAGCGTTCGCAGTTGTGGCAGACCTGCGAAGACCTCTATACCCAGAGCTACGTACTGCCGTATCTGGTTCCGATGCTCGAAAATGCCGGGGCCTGCGTGATGCTGCCGCGCGAACGCGACGTGCAGAAATACGAGATACTGGCGGACAACGATGCCGCCGGGCAGTACCGCGAGGAGGAGGGACCTGAAAAATGGCAGCCGGGCGGTATGGGTTTTGCGCATGTACAGCAGGTCTACATGACGGGGCAGAATCCGTTCCGGGACGGCACGACGCGCCGCGTGAGGTCGGTGACCGGCGGGGCGGAAAGCCGCGCCGTGTGGACGGCCGACATCCCCGAACGGGGCGAATACGCCGTTTACGTGAGTTACGATTCGACTCCGCAAAACACTGACGACGCGCAGTATACGGTGCATCACCTCGGGGGAGACAGCAGCTTCGCCGTAAACCAGACCATGGGCGGCGGAACGTGGATTTACCTTGGCCGCTTCCTGCTCGACGCCGGGCCGCAGGAGGTCGTGACGCTTACCAACCGTTCGCGTCAGGCGGGCCGCATCGTCTCGGCCGACGCCGTAAAGATCGGCGGCGGTTACGGCAACATAGCCCGTACGGTGTGCGATTCGCTGCGCCAGCCCGGCATGATGTGCCATCTGGAGACGAGCGGCTATCCCCGCTTCTGCGAGGGCGCCCGCTACTGGCTCCAGTGGGCCGGATTCGACGAAAAGGTCTACTCCCCGAAGGGGAACAAGGATGATTACAAGGACGACTATATGTCGCGCGCCCATTGGGTCAATGCCTTGACGGGCGGTTCGGAGCGGATGCCCGACAGCGCGGGGCTGCGGATTCCGGTCGATATGGCGCTGGCGTTCCACTCCGATGCGGGCGTGCGGCTCAATGACGACATCATCGGCACGCTGGGCATCTTCTACACGCGCGAGAACAAGGGCAAATTCGAAGGGGGCGCCGACCGTTACCGTTCGCGCGACCTCACGGATATCGTTATGACCCAGATCGTCGAAGATATCCGCAGCACGTACGAACCGGCATGGAGCCGCCGCGGGCTTTGGAACCGCGCCTATTACGAAGCGCGCGTGCCGGGGGTGCCGACCATGCTGCTCGAACTGCTGTCGCACCAGAATTTCGCCGACATGCGCTACGGCAGCGATCCGCGTTTCAAATTCCTCGTGAGCCGTGCTGTCTATAAAGGTATCCTGCGCTATATCAGCTCACAATACGGATTACCTTATGTAGTGCAGCCGCTTCCCGTGGAGTCGCTCGCCGCGCAGTTCGCCGAAGGTGATAAGGTGGCGGTCACTTGGTCGCCCGTGATGGATTCGCTCGAAACGACCGCGGCTCCGACGGGGTATGTGGTCTATACGCGTATCGACGGCGGCGGCTTCGACAACGGCCGTTATGTCGATAAACCCTGCCTGCTGACCGCGCAGGAGCCGGGACGCATCTACAGCTATCGGGTGACGGCCGTGAACGAGGGCGGCGAGAGTTTCCCGAGCGAAACCGTGGCTGCATGCCGCATGCCCGATGAGAAGGGAACGGTGCTGATCGTCAATGGCTTCGACCGCATCAGCGCGCCGTTGAGCATGCGTACCGATTCGCTGGCGGGATTCTATACCGACATCGACGGCGGCGTGCCCGACCGGCAGGATATTTCGTTCATCGGCGCACAGCACGTATTCGATATGGAGATGGCCAAGTGCGAGGTGGACAGCATCGCTTTGGGGGCCTGCGCCTGTGATTACGAAACGGAGGTGATCGGCGGCAACACGTTCGACTATCCCGCCCTGCACGGACGTTCGGTCGCCGGGGCCGGATATTCGTTCTGCTCGGCGTCGGTGCGCGCCGTCGAGCGCGGCGAGGTGTCGCCCGACGGTTATTCCGCTGTCGATCTCATTCTGGGCGAACAGCGTTCGACCGCCATCGGACGCGGGGTGACGGGCTATGCCTTCAAAACCTTCTCCCCGGAGTTGCAGGCCGTTCTGCGCCGATATATGGCCGGCGGCGGTGCGCTCTTCGTGTCGGGAAGCTATGTGGCCACCGACCTCTGGACGGGCGGCGAAGCCTCGGAAGACGACCGCAGGTTCGCCGAGGAGGTGCTGCACTACACCTACGACGGCGGTCGGGCGGCGCAGCGCGGACGGGTGCGGGTCGTGACTTCGAACCCCGGATTTTCGCGCGACGAGTACCGTTATGTCAATGAATACCGTCCGGACCGCTACCGGGTCGAGTCGCCCGACGCCCTGCAGCCTGCCGGAGCGGGGGCCTTCTCGGTGATGCGTTATGTCGAGAACGGCCGCACGGCGGGCGTGGCCAGCGAAGAGGGCGCAACGTTCGTCATGGGATTTCCGTTCGAATCTATCGAAAGCGACGTGCAGCGTGACAGGCTGATGCGCGACGTGCTGGACTTTCTGGTAAAGCAAAAAAACAGATAATTTGCATATTAAACTAAAAATAACAGCTTTATGTCATTAGAACAACAAATTTCGAAAGGTATCATGGAGGCCATGAAGGCCAAGGATACCGTGCGTCTCGGCGCATTGCGCAATGTTAAAAAATATGTCATCGAAGCCAAGACGGCGGGACCGGAAATCACCGAACTGCCCGACGCCGCCGTGCTGAAGATCATCTCCAAGCTGGCCAAGCAGGGAACCGACTCCGCGGCGATCTTCACCGAGCAGAACCGCCCGGACCTGGCCGCCGAAGAGCTGGCGCAGGTGGCCGTATTTCAGGAATTCCTGCCCAAGCAGCTCACCGCCGAGGAACTGACCGCCGAGGTCAAGGCCGTGATCGCCGAGGTCGGCGCGACGTCGATGAAGGAGATGGGCAGGGTGATGGGCGTCGCTTCGAAGAGGCTCGCAGGCCGTGCCGACGGCAAGGATATTTCGGCCAAAGTCAAGGAACTTTTAGCGTAGGGAGCGGCGGATGAGACGGTTGCTGCTGGTTGTTTGCTGGCTTGCCGCGGCGCAGACGGTCTGCGCCCGCAAACCTGCCGTGCGCTTCGACCTGCCTTACATGCTTGAGCGGGGCAAGTATATTGTGACGGTCGAGACCGCTGCTGGGCCGCGCCGCTTCGCCTTCGACACGGGGGCTTCGCAGACGTGCATCAGCGAGCGGCTCAGCCGCGAACTGGGACTTGCGGCGTCAGGCCGGGGGACGTCCAGCGATTTCGAAGGTCATCGCTATGCGATCACCTATGTCCGGGTGCCGTATCTCCGGATGGGCGAGGCGACCTACTCCGACCGGCAGGTGATCGTGCTGCCCGACAGCTCCTATATCTTCCGCTGTCTGGGCTTCGACGGCATTGCGGGCAGCGATCTGCTGCGCGGCTTCGTCGTGCGGATGCCCAATGCCGACTCGACGATTACGCTGGCGGGCGACCTGCGCCTGCTCGGCGGGTTCGACCGCCGCGGCGCCGCCCGGGTTCACTTCGCCGGAAATGCGCCGGTAATCGCCGCCCGCGTGAGCAGCGGCGGCGTGCGGATGAAAACCTACATGAAATTCGATACCGGCTCGGGGGCCTTGTTCGACTGCCGTTACGACGAATGCCGGGCGATGATCGAAGAGGGCATTTTGCAGGAGGTGCGCCGCACGGAAGGACACTCCGGCAATCTGGGATGGACCAACCGGTCGGTCGTCGGTGAAGCCGTGCAGGGTGTGATTCCCGAATTCGAACTGGCCGGGAATACGCTTGCCGGGATGCCCCTCGAAGTGACCCACGGCGGACACAGCAAGCTCGGATGCGGGGTTTTCCGCTGGGGAACGGTCGTGATCGACTATCCCGGCCGCCGTTTCTGGCTGCTGCCGCATGCCGAACAGCCCGGACCGCCCGACACGTCGGTAAGCGGCGTCACCGTCGCTCTGGACGGAGGACGGCTGGTCGTGGGGCAGGTCTGGGACGAGACGCTTGCGGATACGGTGGCTCCGGGCGACCGGATCGTATTTCTCGGAACGGTGGATGTGTCGCGGGTCGATCCCTGCGCCGTAATCCGGGGTGAAATCCGCGGCGACAAACCCCGGATGACGGTCGAACGTAAGGATGGAACCCGTGTGACGGTCCCGGTAAAAAAGATGAAATAAATGCACGTATTGGAATATCTGCACCGTAATGTCAAGACGGTCGCCATGCCTTCGGCCATGGTGGCGGGCGCCTTGTTGTGCCGTCCTGTGACGGCGCTCGAAGCGTGGACGCACCAGATGATTACGCCCTCGCTGATCTTTCTGATGCTCTTCGTCACCTTTTGCCGGGTGAAACCCCGCCAGATGAAGCCGTCGATGCTGCACGTGTGGCTGCTGCTGTTTCAGGTAGTGGTGAGCGTGGCGCTTTATTTTGCGCTGCTGCCGCTCAATACGATTGTGGCGCAGGGGGCGATGATCTGCGTGCTGGCTCCCGTGGCGATGGCCGCGGTGGTGATTGCGGGCATGCTGGGGGCCAACGTTCCGACGATGGCGACCTATAGTCTGCTGTGCAACATGGTGATCGCGTTGGTTGCGCCTGTCGTCCTGTCGCTGGCCGGGACCGGGGCCTGCTCTTTCACGCAGATATTGGCCCGCATCGCGCCGCTGTTGATTATGCCTTTTGCGGCGGCTCAATTCTTCCGTTTCCTGCTGCCGAAGACCGCGAAGTGGATCGGTGACCACAGCCAGATTTCGTTCTATATGTGGCTGGCGTCGCTGGTCGTGATTATCGGACGCACGACGGCATTCATCATCGACCTGCACGATGCGTCGGTTTCGGTCGAACTGTGGCTGGCGTTCGCCGCGCTGGTGATTTGCCTGGGCCAGTTCAAGGTCGGCCGCATGCTCGGCCGCCGTTACGGGGACGCGCCGGCCGGAGGACAGTCGCTCGGGCAGAAGAACACGGTGCTGGCCGTATGGATGGCGCAGTCGTTCCTCGACCCCATCTCTTCGATCGCTCCGACTGCTTATATAGTGTGGCAGAATTTCGTCAATTCCTATCAGATCTACCGCCACGATCAGCGAAAGTCGGATTGAACGGTTTCGGTGCCGGGCATTGCTCCAGCCCGCAATTGCCGCGAAAAATAAGACAGCCGCGATTTCAGGTCGCGGCTGTCGTGTCATGTATGCGGAAGGTTATTTGCGGAAGATGAAATAGACGGCCAGAATCAGGCAGAGGAATCCTGCGAGGTGATTCCAGCGCAGGGTGTCGGATTTCATGAAGACCAACGCAAAGAGCGTGAATACGGAAAGCGATACGACCTCCTGTATTACTTTAAGTTCCCAGATGGAGAAAGGGCCGCCGAACTGCGCGGAGCCGATACGGTTGGCGGGGACCTGAAAGCAGTATTCGAACAGGGCGATGCCCCAACTCAGCAGGACGATCGCCAGCATGCCGAAACGTTCGAGTTTCGATTTGAATGCGATATGCCCGTACCATGCGAGCGTCATGAAGGCGTTCGAAACGATGAGTAAAGCGACGGTGGCGATTCCTTTGAACATAGGCAGTCGGGTTAAAAATCCCGCAAATGTATCAAAAATTTCCGTACGATATCCGCTTCGGGGAAATATTTGCGTCGGCCGACCTAATCCGGAATCCGGGGCGGCTGGAGGGGAGGTGCTTCAGGGCTGGGCGGCTAGGTGTGTTTCTCAGATCCGGGATTCTGATTGGCTGGGATACCTGCAAGATTACACACGGGCCGTCGATGTTCCGGGAAAAGAGGCTAGTGCGCTTCTCATGGCGGGGTACTGATTGGCGGGGATGGTTTTAAGAGCGTATACGGGGCGTCGGTTGTGTGTGTGGAAGGCCCGGGATCCTGATTGGCGGGATGACTGTAAGATCGCATACGGCCCGGCGGGGTTTCGGGGCAGGATGCAGGTGTGTGCCGCCGATCCGTATGATCCGGGGCTGTCGGACAAAAAATCCCGACCGTACTCAGACGTCGGTCGGGGATTACGGCGGCTTTTTGCAGGGCCGTGCGCTTATTTCAGCAATGCTTCGAGGTCGGCGATGTCGCGGAAGTCGCCGATGATGACGTCGGCGGCGGTTTCGGCGACCAGCATTTGGCGGGAGTGCGTGGACGAGAGCGCGACGATGCGTCCCGCGCCGGCCCGATGCGCCGACTCGATGCCCGCTTTGGCGTCTTCGAAGACGACACATTCGGCAGGTGTGAGTCCGAGTGCGGCGGCCGCCGCCAGGTAGATTTCCGGATCGGGTTTGCAGCGCGTCACCATGTCGCCGTTGATTTTGGCTTCGAAAAAGGATTCGATATTGCACTTCTCCAGCACGAAATCGACATTGGCCCTGCATCCCGACGAGCCTACGGCGCAGCGTATGCCCGCATCGCGGAGTTTGCCGAGCAGGGCGACCAGCCCCGGCATGGGTTCGATTTCGGGGGCGTAGATTTCGCGGTAAATGGCTTCCTTCTCGTCGGCCAGCGCGGCCAACCCCTTCTCCCGAATCACCTCCTCGGGCATGATAAGCCGCAGGATGTCGTCGTTGCCCATGCCGAAAGCCTGTCCGAGTTTCTCTTTCCAGTCGCGCACGCCGTAGCGGTCGCAGAAGATTTCGAACGCCCGGATGTGGACCGGCGAGTTAGCCACGAGCGTACCGTCCATGTCGAATATAGCACCTTTTATCATACGTTTCCGATTTTTTCAGTCCCAAAGGTAGTCAAAATCTTCGATACACGGAACCGTGCGTCAGAATTTGAGATTCAGGCTCAGGTTGACGGCGAAGTTCTGCACGTCCTGTCCCGGCTTGGGATCGCGGTGGGTGAGACGCCAGATGCAGTCCACGCGCAGCAGGCGGAAGATATTTTCGACCCCGAAGCCCATTTCGACATACGGGTCCGAAACCGACGTCATGCCGTGGGGAAAGAGCAGCGGAGCCTGCGTATCGGGCAGACTGCCGTCGTTCTCCTTCGAAAGCGTGCCCCATACGCCTTTGCAGACCAGCACTTCGCGCCACTTGAGTTTCTTGACGAGCGGAATGCGCCCCAGCAGGATGCCGTTGAAGTGGTGTTCGAAGAAGAGCGCCACCCATGCGTCCGACGCGAATTCGTAGAAATTCATGCACGAGAAGGCATTGGGATCGTAGAAATAGGTGCCGTTGCCTTCGTGGAGCTTGAGCAGCGGATAGGGGACCTTGCCGAAGATTTTGCCGCCCTGCAGCGTGATGTTGGAATAGCCCAGCGGCGGCAGTTCGGGTTTGTAGTGGATGCCGCCTTCGAGCCGGTAATATTCGTAGCTGTCGTTCAGCATGCCGGGAACGCCGGCCGTGAATCCGAGCGTCAGGACCGGGTAGACCGTGCCCATGTACTGCTTGTCGAAGGGCAGGCGGTAGATGCTCTCGTTCTTCGAGATACGCATGCCGACGTGCAGCGCCGCGTCCGATACGGAGTTTACGATCCGGCCGTCGGGACGCACCAGCGGCACGTAACGGTTGCCGAAGATCTTCTGGATGCGGGCGCCGAGGAAATTGCTGGTGCCGTGGCTCCATTCGTGTTCGTAGCCGATTTCGCCGCGGTTGACCATCGAAAGCCGGGAGTCGCCGCGCGAAAGCAGCGAGCTGAGGATGTTGCTCTCCGTGAGCGCGTTCTGTCCCGCACCCAACTGCATTACGTCGTGCCGGCCCGAAACGGTGAGTTTGCGCGTCAGGCGGCGGTTGAAGGCCAGTTCGACGCTGCCGCCGCCTTTGAACAGGCCGTCGCGCGTGCCGTAGGCCGCATATCCCGAGAGACGTATGCGTTTGCTGACGGCCGTGGTCGTGCGGAATCCCGGCTGCATGCGGAATCCTTCGAGTTTGTTGAAGCTGGCCAGTTTGTAATAGGGGCCGATGCCGATGTACTTGGTGTTCCAGTAACCGACGACGACGGTGTTGATGAGCGTGTAGATGTTGCGGTAGAGCGGCACGTTCTGCACCGAGTCGACCATCGAGTAGATGCCCTTCTCCTTCTCGCTCAGCCGGTAGGGGCGCACCTCTTCCCAGAAGGCCTCGTCCGTACGGCTGACTTCGTCGCTGTCCTCGATCACGACATTATTGTCCATGCGTACCACCTCGTCGGGAATAGGAACCCCGACGTGTACGTCGGAGTAGACCACCTCGCGTGTACCGATGAACGAGGTCAGCTTCGACGAGTCGCCCGTGGCGATCGAAAATTCGGCCGAAACCCGGTCGCGGTGGCGGAACCACGTGCTGTCGGCGACGATGCGGTTGTCGTTTTCGAGCCGCAGGTGTTTGATCCAGTTTACATTGACGCCCTTCGGCATGCGCGCCGAGGCCGACTGCAGGGCGTACGACGCCGAGTCGATATTGACTTCGCCGTCGAGTACGGGCGTAGCCAGTCGCTTGGGATGAAAGCGGATTTTATAGGTTTTGCGCCCGTCCACCTGCATGCTGTCCACCAGGAAATAGTCGTAGAAGGCGAGTCCCGAATCGGAGAGCGGACTGGCGAAACGGACGTTGAAGATGTCGATGTAATTGGCGTAGAAATTGACGTTGCCGTGCATCTGGCCTGTGAACTGGGCGATAGCGAAGCTGTCCTCGACGCCCGACACGCGGCTGGCGCGGATAATCTCGCGCGAAACGGAGGGGTTGCGCCTGCTGTGGTAATAGTCGGCCGTGGCTTCGGAGATCATGGCCGGCAGGTATGCCTGCCCGGTGAGCGCCGAGGTGTCGATATATTCGAAAACGAACCCGAAATTGCGCTGCAATCGCTTGTTGCGGAATTGGGGCTTGATGTTCGTCAGGTCGAGCTGCATCTTGGTATAGGTGGCGCAGGTGTAACTGGCGTATTGGTCGGGATCGTTGAGCGGCTTGCGGCGGACGACGCCCCGCAGGATCGGATGCGCCGGGTTGTCGCCGGGGGTGATGACGACGCTGCCGATACCGAATTCCACGGCTTCGAGGGCGAAGTCGATCTGGTTGAATCCGCCCTGCACGAGCGGCTTGGTCTGCATGGCGTAGCCGACCATCGAAGCCTGCACGCGGCTTACCGTATCGCGGGTTTCGAGCGTGTAGATGCCCTCCTCGTCGGTGGTGATGCCCGTCGTGGTGCCGGGAAAGACGACGCTTACGAACTGCATCGGCGTGCCGTCGGCGGCGTCGGTGACGCGCCCGCGGACACGGGTACTCTGCGCCGACAGGCCGGTGTGGAGGAACAGAACTGCGACGAAAAAGACGAGCTGTTTGTATGTGAATACTCGGCGAAACATCTGACAAATGTAGCTAAAATGCGACAATCCGGGTAAAATAAACTACCTTTGCACAACTTAAGCCGAAATATTGAACATCAAAAGCGGAAATGGCACACGGAAAAGTCGAAAAGACAAATGCGGCGCGGCTGCTCGACCGTGCGAAGATAAATTATGAGCTTGTTCCCTACGAGGTGGACGAAGAACACCTGGCGGCGACGCATGTCGCCGAACAGCTGGGCGAGGACATTTCTACGGTATTCAAGACCCTCGTATTGAAAGGCGACCGGACCGGCTATTTCATATGCGTGGTGCCGGGGCATCACGAGGTCGATCTCAAGGCTGCGGCGCGTGTGTCGGGCAACAAGAAGGCCGATCTGATTCCGATGAAGGAGCTGCTCTCCGTAACGGGTTACATCCGGGGCGGCTGTTCGCCGATCGGCATGAAGAAGCAGTTTCCGACTTATATCCACTCTTCGGCTGCGGAGCATCCCTTCATCTACATCAGCGCCGGCGTCCGGGGCCTGCAACTGAAAATCGCCCCGGCGGAGCTGATAGCTTTCGTCAGGGCGACCGTGGCTGAGATCAGCCGGGAAGGGTAGTGTCTGAGTTTACCGCTCCGGCCGGGGCTTCGCGCATTTTTCATATACTTCGGCCGTTTGTCCGGCGATAGCGTCCCAGTCGTATTTTTCCATCGGATATTCCTTATGCCGGTAGGGCGCATCGATGTTTTGCTGGAGTTTCTGTGTCAGCGCCGCGATGTCGCCTACGGGGAAATAAGCCCCTTTTTCGAGACCTATCTCCAGATTGGCCGCAATATCGCTTACGATAACGGGCAGTCTGTAACTCATCGCTTCCAGCAATGCTATCGGAAGTCCTTCGTGTGAAGAGGGCAGAACGAAGCACCGGGCGTGGGAGAGCAGGGCATGCAGCTTTTTTCCCTTGATGAAGCCGGTCAGGACGACGCCCTGTTCCCGTGCGTATTTTTTGAGTCCGGCGGAGTACTCGTCTTCGAAATCCGTATCTCCGGCCAGCACCAATCTGCACCCTTTGTTGTCGGTCTGTGAGAAGGCTTCGATCAGGTGGTGCAGGTTCTTTTCCGGGACGAAGCGGCACATGCTGAAAATGTATTTCCCCTTTTCGACGCCCGTTTCTTCGAAATATGCCGGAAAATCGACGGTCTGAGGAGCCGGAACCCCGTTGTAAATCAGGTGGCAGCCTTTGCGGCGGTATTTTCGGATCAGCATGTCGTTGATGACGCTTGAGATCACGATGACTTCATTGGCAAAGCGCGCGCCCAGCATTTCGCCCAGTCGGAGTATCGTTTTGGCTGCCGGGCCCCATTTGTCCCGGTCGTAATCCGGTCCGTGGTGGGTAAACACCACCTTCAGTCCCAGCAGGCGGGCGACCGGCGTCAGCAGCGCCGGGCCGACGGCGTGGATGTGGATAATGTCGGCTTTCAGCTTTTTGGCTTCGACGACGGCCCGGAACGTATGGACGATCGCTTCGAACGATTTCTTTTTCGGGGTTTCGAGGTCGACGAGCGTGACTCCCTCGTATTGCCGCAGGGTGTCATGCACATAGCTTTTCCGCCGTATTACGGTTACATCGAAACCTCTCCCGGCGACACGCGGAAACAGCTCTTCGCAATGTGTTTCCACGCCGCCCATAATACCGGGAATCCCCCGGGTGCCGGTGACGACTATTTTCATAGCCGGAGAACGGTTATTCTTTTTGGCATCCACAGCTTGCTTAGAATTTTTCCCGCAAATCGCCCTGCATCGGGTCTTGGCCGACATCGCACCACTTCTTGTCCAGACAGGCCGGTTTTCCCCGCAGGCTGCGGAGCTTATTTTTGAGCGCCCACATCAGCGGGTATTTCATGTATTTATGCATTACCGGACTGGCCGTACCGACCATCCAGCAGTTTTTCGGGCATTTCCGGACCATGGCGCGAACTTCCTGCGCCCGGTCGCTCTCCCAGATATCCATGAAGTCGGGCGTTTCGTGGATATTGCCCATCGATTTCTGCCAGTATTTCTCTTCGAGACCGTTGCACGGATATACCTCGCCGAAAGGATCGATAAAGAAGTTCGCCGAACCTGCTTCGCACGGCAGCATGCGGCGGCCGCCTTCGATGTAGTTGATCAGCCCCATATTGAACCATGCGCGGAACCAGCTTTTCGGATGGTTCTCCTGCAACTGCCATTCGATCAGCCGTTCGAAGTTTTTGCAGACCTCGTCCTTGTTGGTGATTACGTTGTCGTCCTTGTGGAAATAATAGGAGTTGTGGAAAGCTGCCGTGGCGAACTCCATGCCCAAAGACAGCGACAGCTGGTAGAGCGAAAGCATGTCACTGGAATTATTGTTCGATACGGTGCATCCGAAGCCGATGTCTTTCAGTCCCATTTGCTTCAGGGTGAGCAGTGTTCTCAATCCCTTGTCGAAGCCGCCGGCATGTCCGCGCAGTTCGTCGTTTTTGCAGCTCAGTCCTTCGATCGAAATGCGGATGCCGATGTTCGGGAATTGTTTGGCCAAGGCCACGACTTTGTCTTCGAACCATCCGGATGTGGAGATGACGATGCGGTCCGTGTGTTTGTAGCACTCCTCCACGATTTCCGCCAGATCCTCACGGACGAAGGGTTCTCCGCCGGTCAGGTTGATGAATTTCAATCGTGGCAGCGTACGAAGATCCGAAGCTTTGATCTCTTCGTCTTTTTTTGTGGGGTTGAACCAGATATTGCACATCTTGCACTTCATGGGACAACGATAAGTCAGGATGATGCTGGCGTCGGTAGGCTTGGGGATATCGCGGGTATTCATGGTTATATATTATTGTAAATTTTCAGGAGTTCAGTATAGTACCTTTCTGCCGAATATCTTCTCTGAGCGTCGAGGGCTATTTGTCGGTAATCGAATTGGGTGGCGAACATCTCTTCGATTCCGTTTTTCAGTTCTTCTGTACTTCCGGGGGTAAACAGCATTCCTGTTTTTCCTTCGTCTATCAGTTCGGGAATGCCGCCGATCCGGGCCCCCAGGACGGGCGTTCCTAGGCATTGCGATTCAATGACGGAGAACGGGTTGTTCTCATACCATTCAGATGGGAGTACACAGAACCGCGCCCTGCCGACGATTTCTTTTATCTCGGGCCATTGCTTGTATCCGAGCAACTCAATGTTTGTACTTGAAATATGCTCCGCCAATTGGTTTTGCAGGGGACCGCCGCCTATTATTTTTAATTTGCCGGGTAATTCTTTTACTGCTTCGATAAGCGTGGTAATTCCTTTTTCATGGGATAGGCGACCTATATAACAGTAATAATCATCTTTGTCGTATTGTTCCCGATGTACTTTCATAAGGTCGATAAAATTACAGAATGTATGTATTTTCCCTTTTTTGAATCCGCCCTGCACCATTTTATCATTCAGGAACTGGCTTGGGGCGATAAAAGCATCCGTATAGGTTTCCAGCTTTTCGCGCGGCCATTTCAGGGCTTCCCAGTAAGCGAGGTAGCTGGCTGTGCGCGAATTTTTCATGCACTTGTATTCGAGTACCTTGTGCTTGTCCGTGAAGCAGGCTTCGCAAGGGGTCACACCGTTACGCAGGCAGTCGTAGCGTGGACACAAGAGTTTGTAGTCATGCAATGTCCAGACAACTTTTATCCCTTTCCCGTGCGCGATCTTAGCGAGAACGGGGGAGAGCTGCGTATGGATATTGCCCAGATGTACGATGTCGGGGCGGAAGTCGTTCAGCAGTTTTGTAAACTTCTTTTTAACCTCTCCTGTGCCGAATGGTCTGAAGAAGGCTTCCAGCATTTTCAATCCGGGTGTGAATCTCACCTCGCTTGGGAAGTAAACGCTCCAGGGTGATGGTATGTTTTCCGGGTACTGCATGGCGAAAACCGCTGTTTCGTGTCCGTGCGATTCCAGAAGTTCCCCGAGGTTTAAAATGTAGGTGCAATCCCCGCCCCGGGGATAATAGAATTTATTGGCTAAGAGTATTTTCATAAATCATGATATGCTCGATTGGCGTGACCGCTGCCTGGCAATCTCCGACAGATTGAAAACGATAAGTTTTTATAGACCGAAGCACTTATTCAGCACTTTACTGCCTGTTTTCCGGATGGCTTTGGAGATCAGTACCGGCATATACAAAGCCAGCAGGATGCTTGCGATGTACAGAGGCCAGTAAAGGTATGCCATTCCGAGTTTGGCATAGATGAACCGGATTGCTATCTGGAAGAATATCCCCATCAGGAAAATCTGGAACGTATACTCCCTAAAGCTTCCGAAAAGGCCGGGAAAGCGCCGTGATAAAAACATGCAAAGGGTCAGCGAGAAAAATATCCCGACGAAAATATTCAATAGCGGAATACTGGAGAACAGCGAGCAAAGCACCATCAATACCGTACTGCACGAAAGGAACACAGGGGTGTCGAAGAATTTCCCCCCCCCATATTTGGAGACCAATATTCCCGTATAAAAAAAGAGCAGGTAGTTGGATGCATATGAAATGCAAAACAGCTTTATGTCCTTCGGGAAAAAGAAATAGATGATCAGGGCGGTACAGAACAATAACCCGCTCCTTACTTTGTTGCCCAGCGACCATTTATACAGGGGGAAGAATAAGAACAGGAGGAAGAGGGTCGACACAAACCACATTTCCGCCAGCGGATTGGATGTAAACGTGAGGATGTCGAGGACTTCCGACCAGGAAAAGTCTATCGGCCGCTTCATCAGTGGATTGAAAGCATATTTCAGGAAAAACGTCGCGCATGTAAATGCGGCATAGGGGATCAGTAATCTTTTGGCCTTATCCCCGATAGTCTCCCCGTAATTTTTCTTTCGCCCTATTTTTGTCAGGTAAAACAGAAATCCGGAAATGAACATGAACAGTGGCATGTGGAAACTGTATATTATCCGTTCGATCTCCGCACTTATGGGGGTTTCGGGATTTTTGAACACATTCGTCAATGTCACATGCCCGATGACGACCAATAACATGCTCCACCCTTGAAGAACGGAGAGCCAGTTGATTCTGTTTATAGCCATCTGTTTTTATTTTATATTTTCGGATATTTTTTATCCTGAAAGATGTCTAGGAAAGTCTGGGCAATATGGCTGTTGGCCAGATTATCTCGGTATGCAATGCAGTTTTTTACATAGAAGCTGTTGTTGTTGATTATTTCTTCCAATTCGGGAATCCCCCATTGATTTTGTACAATTCCTAATTTATACGTTTTGATATAGTTTGCAGAAGCCGGTTGAGTGTTTGTCAGAATCGGAGTCCCTGAAACGATGGATTCCGGAATGGAAACCATATTCAGATCTTTTCGCGTATTGATAAGAAAGCAAAGAGATTCTCGGATATATTTATTCAGTGTTTGTTGTGGCAGAAATCCGAGAAATCGGACACTTTCCGAGAGTTTTAATTCCGACACTAATTTTTTTAAATTCGCTTCTTCTTCACCTCGCCCGGCTATCAGCAATTTAATGTCTTTATATGCTTCCATTTCATGGAATTGCTGGAAAATCCGAATTATTCCGTCGATATTTTTTCTGAGAATCAATTGGGACGAACTGATTATTTGGCGTTCTTTTTTTTCGGAATAGGTGAATTTATCGACATTAATTCCATGATCAACGACTTGTTTTACCGTTTGCGGCATATATTTACTAATAAATTTGTAAGCAGGCCCTGAGCGGGGGGCTACTGCTGCAATCCGTTGCATGAATAAGCGAACAATGACATTATGCCATATTTTCGATGGAATTCGATGGAATTTGTTTTGATGATCGGTCAGTTCCTGCCAAATTATAGTTTTTTCGGGACAGATTCTTGCTGCGAATAAAGACTGGAGCGAAAATACTTCACTGGAAATCAGCAAATCGAATGATGCCTGATGTTTTTTTATATAGGCTTGCAATTCCGGAGAATAGGGTAATATCGATGGAGGAAATATTTTTTTGTATTTGGACTTGAAAAACAGGATTTCAAAATCATATTCTTCCTTCTCTTTCGGTTGGTATTCAGCCGCAGCAGCCAATGTTATGGAGTGTCCCAGTTGTCTGAATCCAAGACATAGGTTGTAAATCATTGTGTCTTTAATTGAAGATACAACTGGGATGATGTAATTTTCTGCTGTATAAAGTATCTGGTTTAATATTAGAATTCGCATATATTCTTTTTAGAGGATGAATATGGAAGGCTGTTTTCCTTTATTTGCTTACCACTCCTAAAAAATAGTTTTTAGCCTCGGCACCGAGTCTCCATGTGTTCTGAATGAGTCTGTTGCACCATGAAGGAACTCTGTTCAGTATTCGAAGATATAATATTTTTTTTCTGTTGAGTTTTGTATAAGCAAACTCTTTCTCTACGGACTTCGATACGCTTTTATTGTTTCTCAAGGCTTGGGTGATTGCGTCAGTAATCACCCAATATGCAATGACCTCGTTCAAATATGGCTTTTGGGGATCATAAAGACTTTTGAACAAGTCGGCTTGAATATGTATGTTCCTGTTTAACCGATCTCGGAATGTCGATTCCTGATACTCGTAACTCATCAGAATATTGGGTGTGACACATACGTCGTACTGCTTGGCTATTTTCATCCACATATACAGGTCTTCCCCCGTATGGGCCCCCTCTGGGAAGCCTCCGACTTTGGTAAAAACATCTGTGAGAATAACTATGCATGAAGCATTGCAAAATGGACTTTTGTGTTTGAAGTATTCTTTGAAATAATCTTGTATGACACCTTCGGTCGGATAGGCATATCGGATCTCCCGGTGTTTTTTCCGTAAAATGTATCCAGCCGAATAGATGCCGCATCCGGGATACTTATCTATCAGGCGTGCGATTTCGCTAAGATAATCCGGATGCCAAAGGTCGTCAGCATCGAGAAACGCAATATACTTTTTCCGGGATTGCCTTATCCCGTAATTGCGGGCGGATGATACGCCGCCGTTCGGTTTGGAAAAGACCCTGATCCGGGGATCATCGAATTGGCGTGCGATTTCCAAGCTGCGGTCCGTCGATCCGTCGTCTACGATATTTATTTCAAAATCGGAGAACGTTTGATTCAATACGGACTGTACGGTATCGCGGATGCAGTCTTGTTTGTTATACAGGGGGATGACAACTGAAAACATGGGACGGCTAATTACTGAATATATTGGAATAAGGTAAGATATCGCTGAGATTTTTGGACAGATAATAAATATATATAGAAATACCGTATGCAATGAATATCAGGATATACAAATTTCTTTGCTGTGTGTTTTTGATTAATTATAA
>CAKVKI010000026.1 GCA_934754975.1 uncultured Alistipes sp.
TGCGCATCCCGATCTTCTCGGTGTCGGTCGCCACGTCGATCTGCTCGTTTCTGGGGCAGATGCTCGCCATGGTGGCCCTGCCTTTCTACCTGCAGCACGAATTCGGCTACGACGAAGTCGCCACGGGACTGCTGATGACCGCATGGCCCGCCGTGATCATGGTCGTAGCCCCGATCGCCGGCATCCTCGTCGAACGCATCCACGCCGGACTCTTGGGCGGCACGGGACTGACGGCCATGGCCGCGGGATTGTTCCTGCTGGCGTTCCTGCCCGACGCCCCGACGCCTTTCGACATCGCATGGCGGCTGGTACTCTGCGGCGCGGGATTCGGGCTGTTCCAATCGCCCAACAACAGCATCCTGATCGCCTCGGCCCCGCCCCAGCGCAGCGGAAGCGCCAGCGGCATGCTCGCCACGGCGCGTCTGGTCGGCCAGACCACGGGCGCGGCGCTGATGGCCCTCCTGTTCCATATCGCCCCCGAAAACAGCACCCACACGGCACTCCTGCTCGCCGGAGGGTTCGCCCTGACGGGCGCCGTCGTCAGCATCACCCGCATCCGGCTGCCGCTGCCCGAAGGACTGACCCGGCGCAGAAAATAACCGCCGAATTCCAACGAAATTCCGAAAAATCCCCAATCCCCGACATGAAGCATCCGTTTTTCCTCATCGCCCTGATTTCCTGCACCGCAAGCCTCTTCGCCCGACAGCCCGATACACACACTCTCCGGCAGCCCGACACGCTTTCCGTCCGGAAATCCGACACGCTTTTCGTCCGTCCGCCCTACCTGCGCCCGGGCGACACCATAGCCATCGTCGCCCCGGCGCGCAAACTCAAAGAGAAAGCCGACACGGCCAAAGTCCGGGAACGCTTCGAAGAGTGGGGGCTGAAAGTGAAATTCGGACCGCACTTCGCCGACCGCGAACAACCCTATTTCGCCGGCACCGACATCCAGCGTGCCGCAGACCTGCAGTCCATGATCGACGATCCCGGCGTGAAAGCCGTCGTCAGCTATCAGGGCGGTTACGGATCGGTGCGCCTGCTTCCGCTGCTCGACCTGACCGTACTGCGCGAACGCCCCAAATGGCTCGTCGGCTTCAGCGACGTCACCATGCTCCACATGGCGCTGGGACGGCTGGGCGTCGAAAGCCTTCACGCCACGATGCCGGGCAAATTCCGCTTCGGCGCCGATGAAAAACCCGAAGCGATCGTCTCGGACGAATCGCTCCGCAGCGCGCTTTTCGGAAGCTGGACGCGCATCGACGCCGCCGCGCACCCGCTCAACGTCTCCGGCACGGCCCGCGGACGGCTCGCGGGCGGCAATCTCTCGCTGCTCTGTTCGGCGATCGGCACGCCCGAACAGCCCGATTTCGACACCCCGACGGTACTGTTCATCGAGGAGGTCGGCGAACAGATGTACCGGCTCGACCGCATGATGCAGCAGCTGGAGCGGAGCGGAATACTGGCCAAATGCAAGGCCATTCTCGTAGGCCACTTTACGGACATGCTGGGACAGAAGCACTTCGGCGTCTGGGACCCCTGCGACATCATCGCGGCCTATGTCCGCCCGCTGGGGATTCCGGTCGTCTTCGGCATCCCCGCGGGCCACGAAGACCCCAACGTCGCCCTCTACATGGGCCGCGAAGTCACCGTCACGGTCAACGATGCGGGCGCAAGCGTCGAATTCTGATATTCTTTTATAAAATCAGATTAAATAATCACCTTCAGAATATATCCATCCTGCAAACAGGAGAAAAGCAGACAAAGCAATGAGTTTAGCAAATTATCTTACAAAATCAAATGAACCCTACGAAGAAATACGCTGGGGATTCCATGACGATGAAATTGCACAACTTCATAAGCAACTACAAGAAATAGGATTCTCCCGATACATTACATACATTCAGGAACATTTATCAGACATCCTGAAATACATTTCACTATCATGCTCCCGGCGCGCACAAAAAAATTGGATAAATTATCCCAACTCGCTTTTACTTCGTTTTGCAGCACTTCAAATATCTAGTGCGACCGTACGGTTAATGAATGATATTCAATGGATAACACAGATAGTTGACCGAGGGTCATATCGGGAATTTCATGCTGAAGTTGCAGGAGCTTTAGCGCCTCAACTATTAGAACAGCCATTTTTCCATTTTCCTTTCGAAAATTATGATAATCCTTTCGTTTCATAATAATTGTAGCTCATTTTTTCTCGGATATAAATCTACACTCGAACACTTTACATATCCCACACCCCACAGTATGAACCAGGGATACCGAGCTTAATCCGTTCCTCTCGCATTTTCGACGGATAATTCTCGCGAAATGCATATCAGTCCCTTTTCTACAAAGAACAGCCTTTCCGCAAAAAATAGCCGCCGCAGGGCGCGGGCTTGTCATATTTTTACTATTTTTGTAAGAAGCGGAGAATGTGCCGCCGCACAAGTCCTGCCCCGGAAGGCCGCAGGCGCCGGAAACGGATTATAAATTAAAACGCCATACTATGTTTTCAGCCAAAACCTATGCTGCGCGCCGCAATATGCTGCGTACGAAAATCGGCTCGGGAATCATCCTGCTGCCGGGCAACCCCCTTTCGCCCAACAACTATCCGAACAACGCCTACTATTTCCGGCAGGATTCGTCGTTCCGCTACTATTTCGGCCTGAACACCCCCTCGCTGGCGGGCCTGATCGACGCCGACACGGGCGAGGAGGCGCTCTACGGCGACGATTTCACGGTCGAAGACATCATCTGGACAGGTCCGCAGCCCACGCTGCGCGAACTGGGCGCCGAAGTCGGCGTCACGGCGACGTTCCCCATGGCCGAACTCGAAAAACGGCTCCGCAAAGCCGTTTCGCTGGGCCGCAAGATCCACTACCTGCCGCCCTACCGCGGCGAAACGAAGCTTCAGTTGTCGGCGCTGCTCGGCATCAAGCCCGAATTGCTGCACGAATACAAGTCGGTCGAACTGATGTTCGCCGTGGCCGAAATGCGCGAAAAGAAGAGCGCCGAGGAGGTCGAAGAGATGGAACGCGCGTTCCGAATAGGTTATAAAATGCACACGCTGGCTATGAAGATGTGCCGTCCGGGAGTCATCGAGCGCGAGATCGCAGGGGCTATCGAGGGCATCGCCAAATCCTACGGTTCGGGCGTATCGTTCCCCTCGATCGTCTCGCAGCACGGCGAGACGCTCCACAACCTCAACGCCGACGGCGTATTGGAGGAGGGCCGGCTGCTGTTGTGCGACGCAGGCGGCGAAACCGTCGACGGTTACTGCTCGGACCACACGCGCACCTACCCCGTGAGCGGCCGGTTCACGCAGAAGCAAAAGGATATTTACAACATCGTCCTGGCGGCGCACGACCATGTGGCGCGCATCGTCAAGCCGCATATGATGTACGCGGAGATCCACAACGCCGCTTACATGACGCTGGCCGAAGGGCTGATCGGCGTGGGGCTCATAAAAGGCACGGCCGCCGACGCCGTGGCTTCGGGCGCAATGACGATGCTGATGCCCCACGGGCTGGGACACGGGCTGGGCATGGACGTACACGACTGCGAGGCGATGGGCGAGCGTAGTTTCGACTTCTCGATGATCGCCGACCGCGCCGCCAAATCGGGAACCTGCATCTACCGCACTGCATGGCGCATCGAGCCGGGGACGGTGATGACCGACGAACCGGGACTTTACTTCATCCCGGCGCTGATCGACAAGTGCCGCGCCGAGGGTCTCTACAAGGGCATCGTCGATTACGGCGCACTGGAGGCATACCGCGATTTCGGCGGCATCCGCATCGAGGACGACATTCTGGTCACCGAAGAGGGCAGCCGCATGCTGGGCGACAGGAAAATTCCGATCACGGTCGAGGAACTCGAAGCCGTAGTGGGCAAATAGCGTGAAGCGGATTTTCATCTTCCCCACCATCGGGGAGGCCAAGGCCTTCATCCTCACCCAGCCCCGCGATCCGGTCTTCGTGGCCGGAGTCGGCGCGGCGGAGATCGCGGCCGCGACGATCCGGGCCGTAAAAGCCCGTAAACCGCAGTTGGTCGTACTCGCAGGCATCGCAGGAGCCTGCGACCGGACTTTGCAGCGCGGCGAAGTGGTCGAAGTGGTCACCGAGCGGATCGCCGGGATTCCGGAGCGTTACGCCCGCGAATACGAAACCACGGGACCCGACCTGGGCCTGCCCCTTGCGGCGGGCGTTACGGTAAACCGTTCGGGTGACGGGCTTCGGGAGACGAGACGGGAGCAGGAATTCCGGGAGCAGGAACAGGTGCAGGAGCAGGAGTTCCGGGAAACAGGGTCCGGGATTCCGGAGCCGGATACGCAGTCCGACGACGACGCTTCGACCCCGGCCGGACAGGCGTTGCAGCCGACCGGAGAGAGGGCGGACAACCCGGAACACCCCTCGGACATGCAGTCCGCGATCGAAAACACGAGCGATACGGACGGGCAAAGCGCACTGCCCAAAATCGGCGACACAAACGGCACGGACGGACAAAGCAAGCTGCCCGGAACCGGCGACACGAACGGCACGGGCGGGCAAAGCGCACTTCCCGAAATCGAAAACATGGAGGGCGCCGCTTTCTTCGCCGTATGCGAAGCATTGGGCGTCGCCTGCTGCCAGATACGCGCCGTATCGAATTATGTCGGCGAACCCTTCGGCCGGTGGGCCGTGGAGGAAGCCGTCGAAAACTTAACCGGGAAATTAACCCAAATATTCGGAAACGATGAATAAGAAATGGACACTTTGGGCGGGACTGATCCTGATACTGATCGTCTTCATACTGATCTGGCAGTTCGCCCCTGCCATCCAGCGCTGGCTGGCCAACGTATTTATCGACATTATCGTCCTCGCGCTGACCTTTGCGGCGGGATGGCTGCTGGGCCGCTACGGCGGTAAACGGAATCGCAACCGCGACCAGGAGAACGCGCGTAACATCACCGAAGCGCAGAAGCGGTGACGCTCCGGCTCCGCATATCGCCCTGCCCCAACGACACCTTCATGTTCGACGCGCTCCTGAACGGACGCATCGACACGGGGGATTTACGCTTCGAGGTCGAATACCGCGACATCGAAGCGCTTAACCGCGGAGTGCAGGCCGGAGAGGCCGACCTGAGCAAGATAAGCTGCGCCGTGCTGCCCGCCATCGCGGACCGTTACGCGCTGCTGGACAGCGGCGCGGCGCTCGGACGCGGCAACGGACCGCTGCTGGTACGCCGCGCAGGGGACCGATCGCCGATCCGCAGCGTGGCCGTACCGGGACTGCACACCACGGCCAATGCACTGATGATGCGCCTCTTCCCGGAAATTACGCAACGGACGCCCCTGCTTTTCTCGCAAATCGCCGCCGCCGTGGAGCGGGGCGGCTTCGACGCCGGGGTGCTGATCCACGAAGGGCGTTTCGTCTACCGGCAGCGGCAGTTGGAGCTGGTCGCCGACCTCGGACAGCTGTGGGAACAAACGACCGCGCTTCCCCTGCCGCTGGGCGGCATCGCGGCCAAACGGAGCCTGCCGGAAGCGGTGCGGCGGCAGGTCGAGACGCTGCTCCGCCAAAGCATCGAATACGCCTTCGCGCACCCCGAAGCGTCGCGCACATATATCAAGGAACATGCGCAGGAACTCGACGACGCCGTGATCGACGCGCACATCGCACTTTTCGTCAACGACTATTCGCTCTCGCTGGGCGGCGAAGGCCGCCGGGCCGTCGAAGCGCTGACGGGGATTGTTTGCGCTTTTAACTCTTAACCGACGAAAATGTACCGCACGACCAACCGCCCCAACACCCGCATCGAAGTCGCGGACGCCCTGCGCGGCATCGCCGTAGCGGGAATCATCCTGTTCCATGCCCGCGAACATTTCAACCTCTACTGGAGCGGGCTGGATTACGTCCGCGCCGGATGCGGCGGCTGGGAGCAAACCGTAGCCGGCGCGCTGGGATTCCTGCTTTCAGGCAAGATGTACGCCGTCTTCGCACTGCTTTTCGGACTGAGTTTCTTCATCCAGAGCGACAATCAGGCGCAGCGGGGCAACGACTTCTCGCTGCGGTTCGCATGGCGCATGATACTGCTGTTCGGCATCGGACTGATCAATGCCGCGATCTACAACGGCGACGTGCTGACCTATTACGCCGTTTTCGGACTGTTTATGATCCCCATAGGCAAACTTCCGAACCGCTGGGTGTGGGTCATAGCGGCGGCGCTGTTCATCCAGCCGCTCGAACTCTACCAGCACTTCAGCGGACAGACGCTTTCGCTGCGCGATATCAAAGGCATGGAGACGCTCTATCCGACGCTCGCCACGGGTACTTTCGCCCAGAGCGCCCGCGTGAGTTTGCTTTACGGGCCGATCAGCTCTTTCGCATGGGGATTGGAACACGGCCGCGCCACGCAGACGCTGCTGATGTTCGTGCTGGGCATGCTGGCGGGCCGCTACCGGCTCTTCTACGACGAAGGCCGCAACCGGCGCATCTGGGGCGGACTGCTGGCCGCCGGCCTCCTCGGAACATGGCTGGTGCCGTTCGAAGCGATGCGCAACCTGATGACGGCGACGGCGATCGTCGCGGCGGTAGTCCTGCTGTGGTACGGCTGGCCGGGATTCCGGCGGGCGCTGCACGGCATGACCTTCTTCGGCCGCATGAGCCTGACCAACTACCTGCTGCAATCGCTGCTCGGAACGGCGCTCTTCTACAACTGGGGCATGGGGCTTTACCGCCATGTGGACGTGATCTACGGCACGCTCGCGGGCGTGGGCATCATCCTCGTACAGTACATTTTCTGCCGGATATGGCTGCGCCGTTTCTCGCACGGCCCCGTCGAGTGGCTCTGGAAAAAGCTCACATGGCTCGACATCCCGTTTTTCGACCGAAAAATCGCCTCCTGAGGGCGATTTTTTCATACCCCGGTTTGGTTATCCCGTTTTTTTTGTATATTTATAGTCGGCTAACCGGAAAATACCGGACAGGGCGGCTTCCGCAACCGGGAATACGCCCCGCAGGAACACCTCCGGCGATGCCCCGAACCACCCGAAAACCTTAAAACAACACAGGAATATGAAAAATTATTCAGCTAAAGAGATCAAGAACATCGTACTCATCGGCGCGCCGGGCACGGGGAAAACTACCCTTGCCGAAGCGATGGCCTTTGAGGGTAAGGTCATCGACCGCAGGGGTAGTATCGAGACGAACAACACGCTCTCGGACAACACGGATATCGAGCATGAATACAAGCGCTCGATCTATTCGACGATCCTCTTCACCGAATTCATGGACCGCAAGTTGAACATCATCGACTGCCCCGGCTCGGACGACTTCTGCGGAAGTCTCTTCTCGGCGTTCAAGGTGGGCGACGTAGGCGTATTCCTGTTCAACGCCCAGAACGGCTGGGAGGTCGGCAGCGAGATCCAGGCCCGCTACGCCCGCCTGCTGCAAAAACCCGTGATCGGCGTGGTGAACCAGCTCGACACGGACAAGGCCAATTTCGAGGCTACCGTCGAGTCGATCCGCGCCTCGTCGCGCGTGAAGCCCGTCATCGTGCAGTACCCGGTCAATCAGGGTCCCGAATTCAACGCCTTCATCGACGTGCTGCTGATGAAAATGTACCGTTTCAAGGACAACGACGGCCACCGCGAGGAGCTGGACATTCCCGCCGAAGAGCTTGACAAGGCTCAAGAGCTGAACAAAGAGCTGGTCGAGATGGCTGCCGAACACGACGAAGCCCTCATGGAGCTTTATTTCGACAAAGGTACGCTCACGCAGGACGACATCCGCTCGGGTCTGAAAATCGGCCTCTCGAAACGCGAGGTAATGCCGATCTTCTGCACCAGCGGCAAACGCGACATCGGCACCAAGCGGCTGATGGAGTTCATCATCAACGTCGCTCCCGGCCCGCAGAAGGCTCCGAATTTCCGTTCGACCGAAGGCGAGGAGATCGCCGCCGACGAGACGGCGCCCGCCGTGGCTTTCGTATTCAAGAGCCAGGTCGAACAGCATATCGGCGAGATCACCTACTTCCGCGTGATCCGCGGCCGGATCGCCGAAGGCACCGAACTGGTGAACACCCGCACGGGCAACAAGGAGAAGATATCGCAGTTGTTCGCCGTAGCGGGCAAGAACCGCATCAAAGTCACCGAACTCATGGCAGGCGACATCGGCTGCACCGTCAAACTCAAGGGCACGCGCACGAGCGACACGCTCGCGGCGCCGTCGGCTCCTGTGACCGTCGAGCCGATCGTGTTCCCCGAACCGCGCTACCGCGCCGCCGTCAAGGCCAAGGAGCAGGGCGACGAGGAGAAGCTGGGCAAGGTGCTGAACGACGCCAAGTTCGAAGACCCGACGATTCTGGTCGAATACTCCAAGGAGTTGAAGCAGACCATCATACAGGGACAGGGCGAGCATCACCTCAACATCCTCAAAACACGCATCGAAAAGGAGAACCGCCTCCAGTACGACTATATCGCGCCGAAGATCCCCTACCGCGAGACCATCACCAAAGTCGCACAGGCCGACTACCGCCACAAGAAACAGTCGGGCGGCGCAGGCCAGTTCGGCGAGGTCCATATGATTATCGAGCCTTACTACGAGGGCATGCCCGAACCCAAGAACTACAAGGTTCCCGGCAAGGGCGACATGGTCGTGAATCCCAAAAACAAGGAGGAATACGACCTGCCGTGGGGCGGCAAACTGCAGTTCTACTCGGCGATCGTGGGCGGCGCCATCGACGCGCGCTTCCTGCCCGCCATCCTGAAAGGCATCATGGAGAAGATGGACGAAGGCCCGCTGACGGGTTCCTACGCCCGCGACATCCGCGTGGTGATTTACGACGGTAAGATGCACCCGGTGGATTCGAACGAGATTTCGTTCAAGCTGGCGGCGCGCAACGCCTTCAAGGAGGCCTTCCGCAATGCAGGGCCCAAGATCATGGAGCCGATTTACAACGTCGAAGTCCTCGTGCCGAGCGACTATATGGGCGCCGTGATGAGCGACCTCCAGAACCGCCGCGCGATGATCGCCGGCATGGAGTCCGACAAGGGCTTCGACCGCCTGAACGCCACGGTTCCGCTGGCCGAACTGTACCGTTACTCGACGACCCTTTCGTCGCTCACGTCGGGTTCGGCGACCTACACCATGAAGTTCGCTTCGTACGAACAGGTTCCGGCCGACGTGCAGGACAAACTGCTGAAAGCCTACACCGACACCGACGAGGAGTAGAATTCGGACAAAGAGAGAGGGCAGGACGATCGGGTCCTGCCCTCTTTTCATAGAACGACTGTTTCCGTCCGGCAACTGCGTACCGGCGCGGCAAAGCATGCCGGAGAAACCGGCTTCCGGGTTCCGACACCCGGCATACTCCCTAAAATCCCACAGCGATGCTAAGACACATTCTCGGACTGATCGCCCTGCTGACCGCCGCGGCAGGAGTTGCCCAGGTCAAAACGGTGCGGATAAACGTGAACGGGTATTTCGAAGCCGCCGTAAGCGACGGCCCGATCCGTGTGACCGTCAATGAACAGGGCCGGATCGCCCATATCGGAATGAAAGGAGCCGTAGAACGCTACCCTTATACGGATATGTACGGCCGGGGCGGATGGGTGTCGAAAGTCGGCGGCATCGTCTTCGACTACTATCCCGGACACGACGTACAGGGCCGCGGCGGCAAACTGTCGCGGGTCGGGGAGATCACGTTCGACTATTACGACAAAAACGATATTTTCGGACGCACGGGCAGGCTGTCGCGCATCGGAGGCGTTGCGTTCGACTATTACGACCGCAGCGACATCATGGGACGCAGCGGGCGGATTTCCCGCATCGGCGACTGTTCGATCGACTACTACCCCTCCGGCGACCTGACGGGCCGCGACGGAAAAATCCGGCAAATAGGAAGCTCGACGTTCGATTACGCTCCGCAAAGCGCTTTCGGCGGGTACGGCGGACGCCTCAGCTCGGGTCCGGCTTTTTTCACCGAACGGGGCATTGCATTCCAAATATGGGAGTAAAGAGTTGAAAATTAAAAACTAGGGGGAATGGGGTGATGCGGTCCGGCGGCGGGACAGCGACAGCAGACATGCGGTCAGGCGGTGGGTAGCGGTCTTGCGGTCAGGCAGCGAACCGGCGCAGGCAGGCGATCCGGATGCGGCGGCAGGCGGACGGCAGGCGGACGGCAGGTAACGGCCATGCGCTGCGGCGGACGGCGGGCCGTCCGGTTGCAACACCTGTTACACCTGTTACACTTGTTACATCTGTTACAGTTGTTACAGTTGTTACACGGGAAGGGGCACCCCTGTAACAGTGTAACAGTGTAACAAGGTAACAAAAAACACGCCGCCGGAGGGATGTGTTTTTCTAAACTTTTAGAAATTCGCACCTTCCCTCTTGACAAACGTCCCGGCATGTCGTATCTTTGTAGTGGCGGCATAACGCCAAATCATCCGAATATAAATCTATGGAAGCTACCGTAAATATACGGAAGCAGCACCGTCGTTTTCATAACGGACGTACCGTTACGAAGTATCGGCGCGATACGGGACATATCGTTATGCAGCATCGCCATGATATCGAGCCGCAGGACAGCGCGGGCATTTACCAAGCCATCTCTCCGGGCAACCGGGCAAGCCCCTATGCACGGCGACGACCGGCTGTACGTAAAGGCGATGCGGGCAGGAACTCACCGAACTGCCCCGTAAAGACGATGCAGGCAGGAACTCGTCGGACCGTACACAAAAGCGATGCGGGCCGTCAAGCGCGGCCTGCCAACGCTTTCGAAGGATAATCGACCTCGAGTCCGCACCTCCGACACACCCTGCCGCCATACGGCAAGAAGCAGTTTTTGCCGGCGTGAAGTCCGTCTTTTTTTGTTACACTGTTACACTGTTACAGGGGTGCCCCCGGGGTGTAACAACTGTAACAGATGTAACAACCGGACAGCCCGCCGTCCGCCGCAGCCGACCACACGCCCCACCGGTTGCCGCCGAAGCGCATGACTCCCGACAAGCCCCCGGGGAATCCCGAATCTCAACTGTCAGGCGCCCCGAACCGGGGTATTTCACGACCGAGACGTCCCCAAACCGCCCCGCCGTCAATTCACAACCGGACCGGATTTGCCTTTGCGGAGAATTTCGAGCGCCTTGTCGAGGATCTCGTCGCGGCCCGCTTTCAGCCCCTCGACGGTCGGACGGACTTCGACGTCGATCCGCACGCCCCGGCGCTGGACCGTCACGCCGTCGCTGTAATACCATCCCAGTCCCGAAAAACCGGTCTTGATACCGCCCGGCAGATAAATAAATGTAATATTCCCATTGGCTCCGGACGATTGATTGCCCACAACGACGACATCGCTGCAGGTCTGAAACCACTGCACATGCGTTTCCCCGGCGCTTTGGGTTCCGTTATCGACCAGCACCGCAATCGGGTAACGGTTCCGCCGGGGCCGCATCCACACCGGTTCGGGATCGGCCGAAGAAGCGAAAACGCCCGGCAACGACAGAATCGGATAGGTATAAGTCTGACATTTAGACATAAAAAGAGAATCGTCCGTCAGCACATATTTCCCGACAAACCTGCTGAAAGCCGGGTCATAGGGGTAGTGCCGCAGATCGACGACCAGTCCGGCAGCATGTTCGAGCAGGTCCGCCAGCGGTTTTTCATCCTTGGCTGTAAAAGTCACCGGATCAATATAAGCGATCCCGCCGCCCAGATCGGCATAGGGACCGTATCTCCAGTCGAAATCATTCCATGAACCCGTAACGGCGACCAATGTATCGCGTTCGACGCCGTCCCTGCGGTAACGAATACGCACCGACGTATTGCGCGGCGACCGCAGAATCGCATCGGCCGTGCGGTCGCACACCCGCGCCTCGTTCGAGCAGGGAACATAGTCCCGCACCTCCCGTTTGAAATGTTCCACCGGAAGGCCGTCCACCGAGACGATTTCATCGCCCGCCTGCAATCCGGACCCGACATCGGACGGACGCGAAACGGTATCGGGCATCGCCACGATCAGTTTTCCTTCGGCATAAGCCGTCGTCACCGGCGCCCGGTAGATCCCGAATACCGAGTTTACCGCGCCCCAGTCGGCATGGCTGTCGTTCGTCCGGGCGATCATGCGCCACATCGTCCGGTTGTAAGTGCCGTCGGGCAGCGCGATCATGCGGGCGGTATATTCGGGCAGCACGTCGGCCCACGGCTTGTCGGTCAGGTGCTTATAGGGAAAGAAATATTCGACCATGTTCCAGAAACGGAACGCGGCCAGCAGGCGGTACCCGCAGTCGGGGTCGGTCATCTCCGCATAAGGCTCCTCGCCGGCGAATCCGGCGTTCGGGGCCTCCAAATTATACTCCTTATAGAAACATTTCGTTACATAGCGGTTCCCGCGGCTGCGGTCGGCATAACGCAGTTTTTCGAGCCGTTCGCAGAGGGGCCGCCCCAGCCGCGCCGCGTCGTGCGTCCAGCCCAGGTCGGTCCGGTAAGCGTCCAGCCGGTTCGGCGGCGGCGAATCGTACTGTTCCGGAGCGGTGCCGTAAGCCCCCAGCCCGTCGATCCATTCGCACAACACCCGGTTGCGGGTCCGACTGTCGGCGTGCGCCACTTCGGGCAGCAGTTCGAACAGTTCGTAGTCGATGTTGTACTTATCGTCCGCAAAGACCGGGTGGTGGTACTTCACATAGCCCCAGACGCGGCACAGCACGCCGAGGTTTTCGATGACCTGCGGATTGCAGGCATCGAGCGAATCGGGCGCGAAACCCGACGAGACGGAGTAGTCGGCATAGGATTTGGCCGGACTGCAGGAGTGCAGACAGGCGGACGCCCCGCAAACGAAGGCGGCGACGGCCAGAAATAGACGAGGTTTCATGCAGCAGTGAGATTGGTGATTACAAAACGCAAGATCTCTGGATTTTAGTACGTCCCGCGGAGCTTCATGTTAAATTAATGTTAATATTCGGCGGTAAAACCGTTTCATCGGGAAAAATGGCGTAAATTTGTTCACAATTTGCACTAAACCCTAACATGAGTGAAATCTACACTGTCATTGTAGGCATTCTGGGCATCCTCGCCATATCCGGTCTTTTTGTCGGCGTCACCAATGACGCAGTCAACTTCCTCAACTCCGCCATCGGTTCCAAAGCCGCTTCCATGCGCACCATCCTGCTCGTCGCGTCGATAGGCATCCTGCTGGGCGTAGTGACGTCGAGCGGCATGATGGAGGTGGCCCGCAGCGGCATGTTCAACCCCGGACTCTTTACGTTCCACGAAGTCATGATGCTCTACCTGGGCGTGATGTTCGCCAACATCATCCTGCTGGACCTCTACAACTCGTGGGGACTGCCCACCTCGACCACCGTATCGCTGATCTTCTGCCTGCTCGGCTCGGCCATCGCCGTGTCTATCTACAAAATCTCGAACACGCCCGACCTCGGCGTAGGGGCGCTGGGACAGTTCATCAACACCTCCCGGGCCATGGGTATCGTCTCGGCGATCCTTTTGTCGGTGGTCATCGCCTTCACCTGCGGCACATTCGTCATGTACGTTTCGCGCACGATCTTCTCGTTCCGCTATACGGTCATTTTCCGCCGTTTCGGCTCGATGTGGTGCGGCGCTTCGCTGACCGCAATTATCTATTTCGCCGTCTTCAAAGGGCTTAAATCGATCCTCGCGGGCCACGATTTCGTCAAAATGGTGGACAGCCACCTGCTGTTGTCGCTGTTCGTCTGCTGGATCGTATGTTCGCTGCTGCTGTTCTTCGTCCAGCGTTTCAAAGTCAACATCCTGCGCATCACGATCCTTTCGGGTACCTTCGCCCTGGCCCTGGCCTTCGCGGGCAACGACCTGGTGAACTTCATCGGCGTGCCCGTCGCGGGATTCGACGCCTACACGATCGCCAAGGAAGCCGGCGACCCGCAGATGCTGATGGGCGTGCTGAACGACAACGTCCCGGCCAACTTCCTGATCCTGCTGGCCGCAGGCGCCATCATGATACTCACGCTCTGGACTTCGAAAAAGGCCATGCACGTCACCGAAACCGAGCTGTCGCTCTCGGCGCAGGGCGACGAGGGTACCGAACAGTACGGTTCGTCGGTCATGTCGCGTACGATCGTCCGTGCGGCGCTCAACATCAACGCCGGCATCGAACGGGTCATTCCCCCGCGCGTGCGCGCCGCCATTTCGCGCCGCTTCGAATACGAGGACATCGAACACAGCGGCGCGCCGTACGACATGATCCGCGCCACGGTGAACCTCACTACCTCGGCCATGCTGATCGCCATCGCCACGTCGCTCAAACTGCCCCTCTCGACGACTTACGTCTGCTTCATGGTGGCGATGGGTTCGTCGCTGGCCGACCGCGCCTGGGGCCGCGAAAGCGCCGTATACCGCATTTCGGGCGTCATGACCGTCGTCGCCGGATGGTTCATCACGGCGTTGGGCGGGTTCCTGATCGCCTTCGTCGTAGGGCTGGCCCTGATTTACGGCGGGACCATCGCATTCGCCATCGTCACCATCCTGTGCGGTTACATGCTTATCCACAGCAATTTCCTCAAAAAAAGCAAGTCTTCGGCCCCGGCAGCAGCCCCCGGCGAGGATACGCGGAGCAACGAAGACATTATCGCCAGCCTGCGCGAAGAGGTTTGCCGCACGATGGAGTGCGCCACGAAGATTTACGACCGCACGCTGATCGCGGTCTTCAAGGAGAACCGCAAAGTGCTGCGCGACATGGTCAAGGAGTCGAACGACCTCTTCTACCAGTCGCGCGAACGCAAATACACGCTGCTGCCCACGCTCAAGAAGCTCCAGAGCGGCGACGTGAACACGGCCCACTACTACGTGCAGGTGGTGGATTACCTCAACGAAATGACCAAGGCGCTGATGCACATCACGCGACCGGCGTTCGAACATATCGACAACAACCACGAAGGACTGTCGAAGGAGCAGGCCAAGGACCTGATGTCGATCAACGACGACGTGGAGGCCATCTACCGTCATATCAACCAGATGCTGCGCGACGGCGACTTCTCGGAGATCGAGATGGTGCTGGCGCTGCGCGACCAGCTGTTCGAGTCGATCGCCGACGCCATCAAATCGGAACTTACGCGCATCAACGAAGCCCGTTCGAACACCAAGGCAAGCATGTTGTACCTGACGATCCTGACCGAGACCAAGAACATGGTGCTGCAGTCGCGCAACCTGCTGAAATCGCAGCAGTACTTCCTCAAGCACCGCACGGGACCGCAACGGTGGATAAAACCCACCAATTAAAAACGAAGAATTAAAACGGAGAAAGGCTTTTTTACACGCCGGGCATGCCCCCGTCACGGTGTAACAAAGCCGGAAAATTCTTAATTCTCAACTCCTTTATTATGGACATAGCACAGGCCAAACGCCGCGAAAATATCGCCGAATACATCCTCTACCTCTGGCAGCTGGAAGACCTGCTGCGGGCGCTGCAATTCAGTCCCGAAGCGATTTTCTCGACACTGATAGCTCCCCGCAAGGACATCGCCGACGAGCAGAAGCACGTATTCCTGCTCTGGTACATGGATATCGCCAACCTGCTGCATCAGGAGGGCAAGGACGAAAAAGGGCATCTGGAGCATACGCTCCACCTGATCGGCGACCTGCACGACCTGCACCTGCAGCTGATGAAGCTCCCCGTCGGCGAACACTACCGCAGGACATACGCCCGTCTCGAACCCGAACTGCCGCGCCTGCGCGCCGTGCTGGGCAATCCGGGCATGAACGACACGGAGCTGTGTTTCAGGGCTTTGTACGCCGCCATGCTCTACCGCATCAAGGGCGAGGGCGAAAAGTCGGCGGTCACCGACACGCTCGAATTCATCTCGCCGGTGATCGCCGAGCTGGCCGACATGCACGGCAAAGTCGAACGCGGCGAAGTCGACCTGTTCAAAACGGCCGAGGGGAAATAACAACGGAACTATCCGCAGCTGTCGGAACCGTCGCCATTGCGACACACGGCGACCGGCAAACAATCATCGGCCCGATCTTAAAAAAGGATGTCTTTTCAGACATCCTTTTATTTCATCCGGCAAAAAGGGACCTGCCCCTCTTTGCCGCATGCAGGGCTATTTTATCTCCAGCCCCATGATATAATCGTTCATGTAGTAGCCGTCGCCGATCGGGAAATCGCCTTCACGGACCTTGCGCATGCCCATTTTTTCGTAAAAACGCACCGCACGGTTGCTGCGATTTACGTTCAGTTCCATCGTGCAGGGCGCAGGATGCACCGAACGGACATATTCCACGGCGTGCCGGAACAGGAATTCCCCGGCGCCGAGTCCCTGGAAACGGGGCAGTACATAGATTTTCTGCAGATGGAACAATTCTTCGGTCTCCTGCTGCACCGAAAGGTAACCGCACGGTTCGCCGTCGGACGAAGCGATGAACCACGCAACCCCGGTGCGCATCTCACGCCGCAGGACTTCGGGACCATACATCCACTTCATCATATACTCCATTTGCGACGGGGTGATGATATCGCGGTAGGTCGCCGGAAACACCTCGTCGGCCAGGCGGCGGATCAATCCGCAGTCGGTTTCTGCTGCTCGTCTAATGGTAAGCATCTTCAACGGTTTTAGAGTTCACGAACGGTTTTAGAGTTCACGCCGCCCCTATTCCCTTACGGGCGGCGGACCGGCTGCCGTGCGGCACCTTTTCTTTGCACGGTTGCCCCGAACGACGGACGGACGGCGGTAAAGATAAATAAAAAAGCCGACTTTACGTCGGCTTTCACTCTTTCCTAACGGGGAACTAAGCGTACTTGAACGTCGATTCGTCCGATACGGTCAACTTCTTGCGACCTTTTGCGCGACGTGCAGCCAGCACCTTACGGCCGTTGGCCGTCTCCATACGGCTGCGGAAACCGTGCTTGTTGATTCTTTTCCGGCGCGAGGGCTGGTAAGTTCTCTTCATTGCCATAGCTATATACTTTTTATTGTTTCAGACATTTTTACGGATTGCAA